>DATMJT010000645.1:0-5270 GCA_035553735.1 Pilimelia sp. | reverse complement strand
CGGGGATGGTGAAGCTGGCGGGCCAGGGGCCCGCCAGCTTCACCATCCCCGCGCACGGCTTCGTCACCCTGCGGCCGGGCGCGGCGGCGCACCTCGCCCTCGAGGGGCTGCGCGAGCGGCTGGCGCCGGGCTCCGGCGTGGCCCTGGTGTTCGAGTTCAGCAACGGCGTCCAGCTGCGGCTGACCGCACCGGTCGGGGTGCCGCTGACGCCGACGCCCCGGGCCACGCCGTCCATCCCGGCCGGTGAGGGCGAGGGCGGCCACTGAGGCCGCAACCCGTCGTACGCCTGCCGTAGCGTCACGGGACGTGACCACCCGACCCGGCGCCCGGACCCCGGCCGGCGGCGCCGCCCGCTCCGGCGCGGCCAAGCCGCGCACCGCCCGTGACCCGCGCCCGGCGTTCGAGTGCGACGCCTGCGGACACCAGCCGCCGAAGTGGGTCGGGCGCTGCCCCGAGTGCGGCGAGTGGGGCTCGGTCGTGGAGTGCACGCTCACCGGTCCGGTGGTCTCCGGGCGGCCGGTGGCGGCGCGCACGCCGGCCGAGCCGGCCCGGCCGATCGCCACCATCAGCGCCGCGCCCGCCCGGGCCCGGCCGACCGGCGTGGCGGAGCTGGACCGGGTGCTCGGCGGCGGGCTGGTGCCCGGCGCGGTGGTGCTGCTGGCCGGCGAGCCGGGCGTCGGCAAGTCGACGCTGCTGCTCGACGTGGCGCAGCAGTGGGCCGCCGGGTCCGGCTCGCCGGCGCTGGTGGTCAGCGGCGAGGAGTCGACCAGCCAGGTGCGCCTGCGGGCGGAGCGGATCGGCGCCCTGCACGAGCAGCTGTACCTGGCCGCCGAGACCGACCTGTCGGCGGTGCTCGGCCACCTCGACGCGGTACGCCCCGGCCTGCTGGTGCTCGACTCCGTGCAGACCGTGTCGGCGCCCGGCGCCGAGGGGGTGCCGGGCGGGGTGACCCAGGTGCGCGCGGTCACCGCGGCGCTGGTCAGCGTGGCCAAGGAGCGCGGCCTGGCCACCGTCCTGGTCGGGCACGTGACCAAGGACGGCCAGGTGGCCGGTCCCCGGGTGCTGGAGCACCTGGTCGACGTCGTGCTCCACTTCGAGGGTGACAAGCACTCCTCGCTGCGGATGGTCCGCGGGCTGAAGAACCGCTACGGCGCCGCCGACGAGGTCGGCTGCTTCGAGATGCACGAGGGCGGCATCACCAGCCTGCCCGACCCGTCCGGGCTGTTCCTGACCCGCTACGCCGAGCCGGTGCCCGGCACCTGCGTGACGGTGGCGATGGAGGGGCGCCGGGCGCTGGTCACCGAGGTCCAGGCGCTGATCGGCGCGACGGTGGCCGGGTCGCCGCGGCGTACGGTCTCGGGCCTGGACTCGGCGCGACTGGCCATGGTCCTGGCGGTGCTGCAGCGCCGGGCCGAGCGGCTCACCCTGCACGACCGCGAGGTCTTCGCCGCCACGGTCGGCGGCATCCGGGTGGTGGAGCCGGCCGCCGACCTGGCCATGGCCCTCGCGGTGGCCTCGGGCGGCCTCAACCTGGCGATCGCCCCGCACCTGGTGGCGATCGGCGAGGTGGGGCTGACCGGCGAGGTGCGCCGGGTGGGCGCGGTGGGCCGCCGGCTCGCCGAGGCCGCCCGACTGGGCTTCCGGTTCGCGCTGGTGCCGCCCGGCTGCGGTCCGGCCGGCAGCGGTACCGCGCCGGAGAGCATGCGGGTGCTCGAGGTGGGCGACCTGCGGGCGGCCCTGCACTGGGCGGCCCGCGCCTCCGCCGAGTGACCGCGCGCCGCACCGACGGGCCCCGCCGCCGACCGTGCGGGGGGTGCTACGCGCGCCGCACCGGCGGTGACCCGCGCCGCCGTTGACGAGACCGTAACCGCACCGCGGCGCAACGGTCCGTAGACTGGCGGCGTGCCGACCGACCGCGACGCCCCGAGAGCCGCCGGCGCCAGCCCCGCGCCCGCGCGTGCCGCCGTCGCCGGCCCGAGTGGCCGCCCGCTGAGCCCCGCGGCGTCCGGGCCGCCGCATCCGGGCAGCTCGGCCGCCGACCCGGTGCGGGCGACCCTCGCCCTGATGGCGCCCGGCACCGCACTGCGGGACGGGTTGGAGCGCATCCTGCGCGGCCGGACCGGCGCACTGATCGTGCTCGGCCACGACCCGGTTGTCGACGCCCTGTGCACCGGTGGCTTCCCGCTGGACGTGGAGTTCTCCGCCACCCGGCTGCGCGAGCTGTGCAAGATGGACGGCGCCGTGGTGCTGTCCAGCGACGGCACCCGGATCGTCCGCGCCGCGGTGCACCTGATGCCCGATCCGTCCATTCCGTCGGAGGAGTCCGGCACCCGGCACCGCACCGCCGAGCGCGTCGCCAAGCAGACCGGCCACCCGGTGATCTCCGTGAGCCAGTCCATGCACATCATCGGGCTGTACGTGAACGGGCAGCGCCACGTGCTCGACGACTCCGCCGCGATCATGTCGCGGGCCAACCAGGCACTGGCCACCCTGGAGCGCTACAAGATGCGCCTGGACGAGGTGTCCGGGACGCTGTCCGCGCTGGAGATCGAGGACCTGGTGACCGTACGCGACGCCGTGGCGGTGGTGCAGCGCCTGGAGATGGTCCGGCGGATCGCCGACGAGATCGCCGGGTACGTGGTGGAGCTGGGCACCGACGGCCGCCTGCTGGCGCTCCAGCTCGACGAGCTGATGGCCGGGGTGGACTCCGACCGCACCCTGGTGATCCGCGACTACCTGCCGTCCGGGCGCAAGGCACGCACCCTGGACGAGGCGCTGGTGGAGCTGGATCTGCTGAGCGCCGCCGAGCTGATCGACCTGGTGGCCGTGGCCAAGGCGCTGGGCTACCCCGGCTCCGCCGACGCGCTGGACGCGGCCGTGAGCCCGCACGGCTTCCGGCTGCTGGCCAAGGTGCCGCGGCTGCCCGGCCCGGTGGTGGACCGGCTGGTGGACCACTTCGGCAGCCTGCAGCGGCTGCTCGGCGCGACCGTGGAAGACCTGCAGACGGTCGACGGGGTGGGCGACGCCCGGGCCCGCGGAGTCCGGGAGGGGCTGTCCCGGCTGGCCGAGGCGTCGATCCTCGAACGCTACGTGTGACCGCCCAGGCGCCGGCACGCCCTAGCCGCCGGCACGCCCTAGCCGCCGGCAGGCCAGGCAGCCGGCACGCCCAGGCGCCGGGGGCTCCGGGAGCGGACCCGCTCGCCCACCGGCTCGGCGCGGGCCGCCGCGTCAGCGCGTCACCGTGATCCTGACCGGCTGGCTGTACTTCGTGCCGAGCCTCCCGATGAGCTGGTACTCCCCCGCGGCCACCGGCGCGGCGGCCTGCCCGTTGGCGCACTTGCTGCTGGACCTGCCGTTCCAGGTGACCATGTACTCGCGGACCCCGCCCGGGGCGAACGACCGCACGTCCGAGGCGCGCGACGACCCGCAGTGGTCCGATGACCAGGTGGTCTCGGCGCCCCGCACCAGCCGCAGCTCCTGGTACTCCGCGCCGACGTCCCGGCTGCAGGTCCGCGGCGACGAATTCTGGATCTTGAGGCGGAGGTCCATCGGCGTGCCCGCGCGGACCGACGTCTTCGCCGGCACCGGCGTGATCACAATCTCGGCGTCCGTGCAGGCGCCGGTCGGCGCCGGCGGCGGGGCGGGCGGTGGGGCCGCCACCGAGGCCGTCGCCGTGGGGCCCGGGTCCGGCTCCTCGGTGGCCGCCGGGCTCGGTCCGCCCGACTCCGGCGTCAACAGCGACCGGGTCGGCTCCGGGGAGGCGGTGTCGGGGGTGGGCGTCGCCGCGCCCGGAGAGCGGCCCGCGTCCGAGGAGCCGCCGCACGCCGAGTACAGCGTGATCAGCGCGACCAACAGCACCCCGAGCACGATGGCTCGGCGCCGCCAGTAGACGGCGGCGGGTAGGGGCCCCACCGTCAGTCGCATGATTCCCTCACCGTAGCCGTGCCGGGGGTCGGGGCCACTCCGACGCGCCGGGCGCGGCGCCCACAGCCGGGCGGGGTCACAGGTACACCTTCCGCGGGTAGAGCGCGTGCGCGCCGGCCACCCGGTCCAGGAACAGCCGGCCGGCGCAGTGGTCGATCTCGTGCTGCAGCGCCCGCGCCTCGAACGCGTCGGTGGTCAGCCGCACCTGCTGACCGGTGCCGGGCAGCTGCCCGCGCACGGTGAGCCGGCTGGCCCGCCGCACGTCGCCGGTGAGGTCCGGCACCGACATGCAGCCCTCCCGGCCCTGGCGCAGCCGCGACGCCGCCTCCACCACGGCGTTGCAGAGCACGAACACGCCGTGAGTGGTCACAGCCTTGGGATGGCCGGTGACGTCCACCGCGAACACCTGGACCGACACACCGACCTGCGGGGCCGCCAGCCCGACGCAGCCCGGCGACACCCGCATGGTGGCCACCAGGTCGGCGGCCAGCCGGACCGTGTCGGCATCGGTGGGGTCGACCGGCTCGCCGGGTCGGCCCAGGACCGGATCCGGCGCCACGACCACCGGCCGTACGACGCCGGCCACCCCCAGCACGTCCGGCGTCCAGTCGCCCCACGGTGAACCGGCCCCCGCCACGGGCTCCGTTCGCGCCACACTGAGCCCACCGGTTCGCTCGCTCCGCTCGCTCACGCGATCCCCTCGCTCCGCTCGGCGATACGCGTTCGCGCCACACTGAGCCCAGCGGTTCGCTCGCTCCGCTCGCTCACGCGATCCCTCCCGTCCCCTCGCTCGCCGATGGGGTCCGCCGCGGGTCGGCTCACAGCACGTCCACCTCCGCCGGGCGCAGCGTGACGTCCACCTCAAGCTCCGCGGCGGTCTGCGCAAGCTGGTGGGACACCTCCTCCGCGCGGTCGGCCGGCAGCTCCACCTCCGCGACCACCACGTAGAGCGGTCCGGTCAGCCGGGTGGTCAGGTCGGTGATGTTGCCGCCGGCCCGGGCCAGCACGCGGGTGACCGCCGCGACGATGCCGAGCCGGTCGGCGCCGTGCACGCTCACCACGTACGGCTCGCCGGCCGTCTCCGGTCCCGGCTCGGGCCGTACCTCGCGTACCGAGGCGAGGAGCTGGCCGTCAGCCTGCAGCGGGGCGAGCGCCGCCTCCACCCGCGCCGGCGGCGGGCCGGTGCACACCAGCGTCATCGCGAAGTGCCCCCGGAGCCGGGTCATGGTCGAATCGGTGAGGTTGGCGCCCAGTCCGGCGAGCACCTCCGCCACGTCGGCGACGATGCCCGGCCGGTCGTGCCCGATGACGGTGATCGCGAGCTCGGTCATCCGGGCAGTCTGCCG
>DATMJT010000644.1:0-9584 GCA_035553735.1 Pilimelia sp. | reverse complement strand
GGTCAGCCCGCTCGCCCAGATCGACACCGTCGGCGGCGAGCGCTTCGCGTACGGGCTGGTGGGTGCGGCGGCGGTCGCGCCGACCGTGGCGGCGGGCGTCGCGACGTACCGCGAGATCCTGCCCGATACCGACATCGAGCTGGCCATGGGCGCGGACGGCATCAAGGAAGTCATCATCCTGAAGACGCCGTCGGCGGCGAACAGCTGGACGTTCCCGCTGCGGCTCGACGGCCTGACCGCGCGGCTCACCGACGGCGGTGCCGTGGAGCTGGTCACCGCCGCCGGCGCCGTCGCGCTGACCATCCCGCCGGGGTACATGGAGGACGCCAACGTCGACCCGCACTCGGGTGCCCCGGCGATGTCCTCCGGGGTGACCTACGAGCTGGTGACCACCGACGGCGGCGTGGCGCTGAAGGTGACGGCGGACCCGACGTGGCTCGCCGACCCGGCGCGCACGTTCCCGGTGCGGGTGGACCCGACGACGGTGACGGCGGGCGGCAGCGCGGACGTGTACGTCGACAACGACGACACCACGACCAACCACAACGGCAGCGACCTGCCGGTCGGCACGTTCAACAGCGGCACCGTCAAGGCGCGCTCGTTCGTCGACTTCGAGGACAACGAGTACATCGGCAACCGCGTCGTCGCGGCGAAGCTGAAGCTCTACCACACCTGGTCGTACAACTGCACGACGTTCCGGCCGTTCGACGTGCGCCGGATCACCTCGGCGTGGACCGTCACCGGGCTGATGAACAACGCGCCGCTGTCCGCGGGCCCCACCTACACCGACCCGATCGGCTCGCTCACGATCACCGACCCCAGCCCGGCGTGCACGAACACCGCCGGCGACCGCAGCGTCGGCAAGTGGCAGACCGTCACGCTGGGCACCGAGACCTTCAACAACTGGTCGGCGGGCATCTGGCCGCGGCACGGCCTGGCGCTGACCGCCTCGGAGACCGACTCCGCCGGGTGGAAGCGGTTCACGGCCGGCAACTTCCAGACGGGGGCCTACAAGCCGTACCTGGAGCTGACCTACGAGGAGAACATCGCCCCGCAGGTCAACGACCAGTATCCGGGCTACGGCCAGGCCGCGCAGACGCTGCGCCCGGAGCTGTTCGCCGACGCCATCGACCCGGACAAGTTCCCGAAGTCGCTGTCCTACCAGTTCAAGGTGTACTCGGCGACCGAGAAAGACGCCTCGGGCAACGACAAGCTGCTGTGGACGTCGGCGACGACCACGGCGCGCTCCGTCGTGGTCCCCGCCGGCATCCTGAGCTGGAACGGCAGCTACTACTGGACCGCCCAGGTCTCCGACGGCCTGCTCAACAACGCCAGCAGCCTGGTCAAGCAGCTCCTGCTCACGCCGGTGCCGCAGCCGCACATCACGTCGAGCCTGTCGCAGAACCCCGACCAGGGCTTCGACGCGACGATCGGCAACTACACGACCTCCGCGCAGGACGCCGACATCGCCACGGTCGGGCCGCCGCTGGAGATCAACCGCCTGTACAACAGCAACGACCCGCGCACGGGCCAGGCGTTCGGTGCCGGCTGGTCCTCGCTGCTGGACACGAAGGTGACCGAGCGCCTCGACGCGACCGGCGCGGTCAGCACCGTGACGGTCACCTACCCGCACGGCCGCGAGCTGGCCTTCGGCCGGAACAGCAACGGCACGTACACCTCGCCCGCCGGGCGGTACGCCGTGTTCACCGCCGTCACCGGCGGCTACCGGCTGGTCGAGAAGGACGGCACCGCCTACGTCTTCACCAAGGCGCTCGGGCCGGGCCAGTTCGGCGTCACCTCGATCGCCGACCTGTTCGGCCGCACGCAGACCTTCACCTACACCGGCACCCAGCTGACCAAGGTGACCTCGGCGTCCGGCCGCGCCCTGCACCTCACCTGGTCGGGCACGCCCGCCCGCATCGCCACCGTGGCGAGCGACCCCGTGGTGCCGGGCGACCCCAACTCCGCCAAGGTCTGGACGTACACGTACACCGGCGACGCCCTCACCTCCGTCTGCCCGCCCGGCGGCGGCGCGTGCACCACCTACGCGTACGAGAGCGGCGCCCGCTACCAGACCGCGGTCACCAACGCCCAGCCGCGCTCGTACTGGCGGCTCAGCGAGTCCGGCGGCGCGGACGCCGTCAGCACGGTGCTGGAGCAGGCGGGCAGGGACAAGGGCACCTACGCCGGCGTCACCTACGGCCACCCCGGCCCGCTGGCCAACTCCGCCGCCACGGCCGTCGGCTTCAACGGCACCAGCTCCTCGCTGCGGCTGCCCGTCGGCCTGGTGACCGACGCGTCGTACCAGGCGGTCAGCATGTGGTTCAAGGCGGCGCCGGGCAGCGGCGACGGCGTGCTGTACGGCCAGTCGTGGCACGACGCCAGCGGCACCACCACCGGCGGCGCCTACAGCCCGACGCTGTACCTCGGCTCGGACGGCAAGCTCGTCGGCAGCTTCCCGCTCGCCTCGCTGCCCGGCACGACCCTCGGGCCGCTGCTCAACCCGGCGCAGAAGCAGTGCATGGAGGTCACCGGCAACTCGTCGACCGCCAACACCCGGATCAAGCTCGGCGGCTGCTCCGGGGCGGCCCACCAGTCGTGGTCGCACACGGCGGTGAAGGAGCTGCGGGTCGTCACCGGCGGCGCGACCCGGTGCCTCGCGGCGCTGAACGGCGGCACGAACGACGGCACCCACGTCGTGGCCGCCGTCTGCGACAGCGGCCCCAGCCAGAAGTGGACCGTCAACGCCGACGGCAGCGTCGTCGGCGACGACTCCGGCCGGTGCGTCGCCGCCGACAGCACGGCCGCCAACGCGAACCTGTCGCTGAAGACCTGCCAGCAGCAGGACCAGCAGATCTTCGTCCCGCGCCAGCGGCCCGCCCCGATGCAGTCGACGGCCTCGCTGGCCGACAACAACTGGCACCACGTGGTGCTGTCCGCGTCGGGCAACTCCCAGCAGCTGTACGTCGACGGGGTACGCGTCGCGCAGCACACCAACGTCGTGGTCACCGACATCAAGCCGCGGTACTCGTACGTCGGCACGGGCTTCCTCGGCGGCAACTGGCCCAACCAGTCCCACTCCGTGACGACCAGCAACCTCGGCACGAGGGACCACTTCACGGGCCACATCTCCGACGTGGCGCTCTTCGACAACCCCGTCACCGAGCAGACGGCGAAGGACCTCTACGCCGCCCGGACGCCGGGGCAGCGCCTCACCAGCGCGCTGCGGCCCTCCGGCGCGGCCGAGGCCACCGTCGCGTACGACGGCGTCAGCGGCAGGGTCGCCAGCGTCGTCGACGACAACGGCGGCACGTGGCAGCCGCTGGCGCCCGCGGTGGGCGGCACCACCGCGATCTACGAGAGCGCCGTCCTCGGCGGCGCCCCCAGCGACTACTGGCGCTTCGCCGACAACAATGTCACCACCGCGGTCAACCAGGTCAACGGCGGCGTGGCGACGTACAGCGCCGTGACGCTGGGCGTGACGCCCGGCCCGTTCGCCAACGTGCCGGGTGCCACGGTGGCCGGCTTCAACGGCACCTCCTCGCACGTGCTGCTGCCGACGTCGGCGATCGTGCGCGACGAGCCGAAGTCGGTGAGCCTGTGGTTCAAGGCGGCGGCCGGCAAGACCGGCGTGCTGTACGGCTACCAGAGCGGCCCGCTGTCGCAGACGGGCGCAGGCAACTACGTGCCCGCCCTGTACGTCGGCACCGACGGCAAGCTGCGCGGCCAGTTCTGGGACGGTGCGGTGCACCCGATCACCTCGGCCGGGCGGGTCGACAACGGACAGTGGCACCACGTCGCGCTGGCGGCGAGCGGCAACCAGCAGGTCCTGTACCTCGACGGCGCCGAGGTCGGCAAGCTCAACACCACGCTGACGGCCGACGCCAGCGCGTTCGCCCACGTCGGCGCCGGCAAGTGGACGGGGTGGCCGGGCACCACGGGCGCCGTCGGCTACTTCACCGGCCAGATCGCCGAGGTCGCGTTGTACGACGCCCAGCTGCCGGCGGCGACGGTCACCGCGCAGGTGCGGGCCCGGGAGGGCGTCAACGCCCTGCCCGGCATCACCTACCCCGTCCGGGACCCGGGCAACGGCGTCAGCAGCGACACGTACGACGCGGTGAGCTTCCACCGGGTGGCCCAGACCGACCAGCTCGGCAAGGTCGTGCGCTTCGGCTACAACGAGCGGGGCTTCCTGCGCACCGTCACCGACCCGAACGGCAACACGGTGGTCTCGGAGCGCGACGTGCGCGGCAACGTGATCGCCGAGACGACGTGCCAGGACCGCGTGGCGCGGTACTGCTCCACGAAGTACCTGAGCTACTTCCCGGACGCCACGACGCTGTACCCGCCGGCGGACATCCGCAACGACCGGCTGACCGCCGTCCGCGACGCCGGCTCGGAGTCGGCCACCGACGACACGTACCTGACCACGTACCACTACCACGCCACCACCGGCAGCCTGCTGGAGATCACCGACCCGCTGGGCCGCAAGACCGTGATGACCTACACCAACGGCACGACCGTGCCCGCCGTCGGCGGCGGCCTGGCGCCGGCGGGCCTGCCGTCGACCCTCACCAAGCCCGGCGGCGCGGTGCACACGATCCGGTACTACGCCAACGGCGACGTCGCGGAGTCCGTCGACGCGGCCGGGCACACCGTCCGGTACTCCTACGACGGGGTCGGCCGCGTCACCGGCGAGACCGAGGTGGTCGACGGCGTCCCCGGCGGCACGGCGCTGCTGGAGTTCGACGCCCAGGACCGGCTGACCAAGCGGACCGACCCCGCCGTCACGAACCGGGTCACCGGCGCCGTGCACACGGCCGTCACCACGGTCACCTACAACGCCGACGGCCAGCCGCTCACCGAGACCGTCTCGGACCTCACCGGCGGCGACGCCCCACGCACCACGACCTACGGCTACGACGCCCACGGCCGGCAGACCACCGAGACCGACGCGCGGAACAAGACGACGACGTCGGAGTGGGACACCTCCGGCCGGGTGGTCCGGCAGATCGGCCCCGACGGCAAGCGGCTGCGGCTCACCTACGACCCCGCCGGCCAGCACCTGGAGACGATCCTCGAGGGCTACACCGGCGACCCGAACAACCCGACCCCGGCGACGGACCTGGTCGTGGAGTCGCGGGTGTACGACCCGGCCGGCAGGCTCGCGGCCGAGATCGACGCCATGGGCTGGCGCACGGAGTACACCTACACCGACAACGGCCTGGTGGCGACGGTGACCCGGCGCGACCCCGGCCCCGACGGCACGGCCCACACCGGCGACGACAAGACGTTCGTCGAGGAGGACAACTGGTACGACGACACCGGGGAGCTCGCCGACCAGGTCACCAACAACGGCCGCACCGAGGAGCAGCGCAACGTCGACGAGGCCGGCCGCGTCACCGCATCATGGTTGTCCGGCACCGGCGTGGACCGGTTCACGTCCCACGAGTACTCCGACGCCGACGACGTCGTCGGCGTCTACGAGGGGAGCGAGAACGGCGGGGCATGGGCCGAGGCACTGTACGACCCGATGGGCCGGCTGCTCGCCACCACCGCCTACCACAACAAGGACGGCTGGGACCCGGTCGCCCGGTGGAAGCTGGCCGACGGGTCCGGCACGACGGCCGCGGACAGCGCCGGCAACAGCCCCGCCACCGCGAGCGGCTCGGTGGGCTGGTCCACCGAGCGGGGCGGCTCGGCGACCTTCCCCGGCGGCGCCGGCAACGCCCTGGCCAGCGCCGGCCCGGTGCTCGACACCGCGAAGTCGTTCACGGTGACCGCGTGGGTGAAGCTCGCCGCCACCGGCGGCGGCAACCGGGTCGCGGTGTCCCAGGGCGGCGCGCGCTTCCCCGGCTTCTCCCTGGGCTACGACGCGACCGCCAACAAGTGGCGGTTCAGCACCTGCGCGCCGGACGCGGCGACGGCCCAGTGCAGTCATGTCACGTCCGACACCGCGGCAGCGGCCGGCACCTGGGTGCACCTGGCCGGGGTGTACTGCGAGCACTTCGACGAGATCACCATCTATGTCAATGGCGAACCCAGCGAAACGGTGAGCGCAGGCGCCGGGCTGACGGCCCGCGGGCCGGTCACGATCGGCCGGCAGATGTGGAACGGCGCCGCGGCCGACCCGTGGCAGGGCGGCATCGCCGACGTCCAGCTGTACCAGGCCGAAGGGTACGAGGAATTCCTCAGCGACATCCACGCCGGAACGGCGCCCGCCGCGGGCGCGGGCGTCATCCGGACCAGCTACACGCGCGACGCCGACGGCTCGGTCACCTCGGTCACCGACCCCGGCGGCGACACCACGTACGTCTCCAACGACGAGCTCGGCCGCCCCGCGGTCGTGACCTCGCCGGCGACCGACACGGTGGTGGGCGAGCAGGCCCCGACGCAGACCGTTGCCACCAACTGGTTCGGCTACAACACCTTCGGCGAGCAGACCGAGTCCAAGGACCCCAACGGCGACACGACCGTGTACCGGTACGACGCCGTCGGGCAGCTCGTCCGCGAGGAGCTGCCCTCGTACATCCCGCCGGGCGGCACCACCCCGATCAACCCGGTGTTGCAGTACGCCTACGACGCCGTCGGGCAGCTGGTCAGCGAGAAGGACGCCCTCGACAACGAGACGACGTACGTCTACGACCAGTTCGGTAGGGAGGCGCGCACCGTCGCGCCCGACGGCGGCGTCACGAAGACGGCGTACACCCTCAACGGTGACGTCACCGCGCAGGTCGACCCGACCGGCGCCAAGGTGCTGCAGACCTACGACTACCTGGGTCGCACCCTCACCTCGACCGAGGTGGTGCGGCAGACCGGCGCGAACCACACCACGACGCTGAGCTACGGCTCGGACGGCAGCAGCCCGTGGCCGGTGTCGGTGACCTCGCCGAAGGGCGTCGTCACCCAGTTCACCTACAACGCCGTGGGCGAGCAGACCGGCGTCACCGACGGCGCCGGCAACACCACGAGAGCCGACTACGACCACGCGGGCCGTCCGGTGCGGGTCATCGACCCCGACCACCACGCCCGGGTCATGCGGTACGACGCCGCCGGCCGCCCGACCGCGCTGGAGGAGTACCGGTACACCGGTGCGCCGGGCACGACGCCACCGGAGTCGCCAGCCGCGGGCGAGGAGGACGCGCCGTACGCGCTGCTGCGGACGCAGTCGCGGGCGTACGACAGGGACAGCAACGTCGTCTCCTCCACCAACGCCCGCGGCGTCACGACGACCTTCGCGTACGACGCCATGGGCCGGCTGAAGACCCAGGTCGAGCCGATCAGCGGGTCGGACTCCATCACCACGACGTTCGGCTACGACGTCGCCGGCCAGCGCACCCGGGTCACCGACGGGCGCGGCAACCGGTTCGTCACCACCTACAACTCCTGGGGTCTGCCGGAGTCGCAGATCGAGCCGAGCACCGCGGCGTACCCGGCCCTGGCGGACCGCACGTTCACCGCGACGTACGACGCCGCGGGCCGGGCCGTGCGCTTCGACTCGCCGGGCGGGGTGAGCGCCACCTCGGAGTACGACGCCATGGACCGCCTGGTCCGCAGCGTCGGCACCGGCGCCGAGGCGGCCACGGTCGACCGCACGTTCGGCTACGACCTGGCCGGGCGCGTCACGTCGGCGACCGGCGCGGCGGGCACCACCACCATGGGCTACGACGACCGGTCGCTGCTGACCAGCGTCGGGGGTCCGGCGGGGGCGTCGTCGTACACCTACGACGGCGACGGCGCCATGACCGCGCGGATCGACGCCGCCGGCACGACGAACTTCACGTACGACGCGGCGGGGCGCCTCAAGACGGTGGCCAACGGCTCGGCCGGGATCAACCTGACCTACGGCTACAACGCCCTGTCGATGGTCAGCTCGGTCACGCACGGGACCAACGGTGCGGTCCGGTCGTTCGGCTACGACGCGATGCGGCGGGTCACCAGCGACGAGCTGAAGACCGCCGGAGGCGTGTCGACGGCGAAGTTCACCTACGGCTGGGATCTCAACGACAACCTGACCTCGAAGACGACCGTCGGGCTGGCGGGGGCCGGCACCGACACGTACACCTATGACCTGGCGGATCGGCTCGTCGGCTGGGACAACGGCACCACGCCCGTGGTGTACGCGTTCGACAAGTCCGGCAACCGGGTGCAGGCGGGGAGCAGGACGTTCGCCTACGACGCCCGCAACCAGCTGACCGGCAGCTCCGACGGGACGACGTACCTGTACACGGCGCGGGGCACGCTGCGGCAGACCCACGTCGGGTCGCAGGTGTCGTCGACCGTGTCGGACGCCTTCGGGCAGACCCTGTCCCAGCAGGCGCCGAGCGGCACGGTCAAGTCCTACTCGTACGACGCGTTCGGGCGGCTGATCCTGCCGAATTTGACGTACACCGGGTTGGCCAACGACGTCGCCGGTGACGGTACGGCGACGTACGTGCGGGGCCCGGACGGTGGGTTGCTGGCCACGGCGTCCGGCGGGGCGGGGAAGTACTCGTGGACGAACCTGCACACCGATGTGGTGGGTGAGTTCGGCGCCGACGGTGTGGTGAGCGGCTCGGCGGCGTACGACCCGTGGGGCAAGACCCTGGCGCGCACCGGGATGCTCGGCAAGCTCGGGTATCAGTCCCAGTGGACCGACGAGGACACCGGCCGGGTGAACATGTGGGCCCGCTGGTACAACCCCGACACCGGTGCGTTCGACAGCCGCGACGACGTGACGCTGGACCCGACGCCGCTGTCCGGGCGGGCGAACCGGTTCGCGTACGTGGTGGGCGACCCGGTGATGAACACCGACGTCACCGGGCACATGGATGATGTCGGCCGGCTGGAGGGCACCTGTGCGGGGCTGAACGCCCGGCAGTGTGAGGACAAGGTCGACCGGATCGAGGAGGCGCGTCGCAAGCGGGAGATCGCGGCGGCGCGGGCCGAGTTGCAGTGGCTGGAGCGGCAGCAGGCCGCGGCGCATCGGGAGGCGAACAAGCCGCTGTGGCAGGTGCTGGCCGGTTTGGGGTTGGCGCTGGTGCTGGACCTGATCGGGTACCACGCGGTGGTCGGGTGCTTCTCGAAGGGCAGCCTGCTGGCCTGTGCCGATCTGGCGAGCAACTTCATTCCGGGCGGTGCGTTGGCGAGAATCGCCAAGAGCGTCGGGAAGCTCATTGCCCGGGGTGTGAAGGCGTTCAAGGCGTGGAAGCGGGCCACGAGCGCTGGTAGGGCGACGCTGAGGTGGGTTGCGGGGGCGATCCACGATGTGCGCAAGCGGTTGGCCTACTACGGGGTGAAGCCGCCGAACAAGCCGAAGGCGCCGCCCAGGGCGCAGAAGTTGCCGAAGAAGTGGGACAAGCCGGCGCCGAAGCCCAAGCCGAAGGCGAAGCCGAAGCCCAAGACGAAGCCGAATGTGTCGAAGAAGTCGGGGCCGGCGAAGGCGAAGCCGTCGAAGACCGCGCCGAGGACGTCACCGGCCAAGCCGTCGGTGTCAAAGTCCAAGCCGAGGGCGACGACTGCCTCCAGGGGTGGTCCGAAGGCGAAGCCGTCGGGGAAGGGGCAGCAGAAGGCGCAGGAGCCGGCGCCGGCGGGTAGTTGTGGGG
>DATMJT010000643.1:0-2821 GCA_035553735.1 Pilimelia sp. | reverse complement strand
CCGCGGACCCGCGCCGTCGCCGCCGTCGGCGCCCGCACCCCGGACCGGCTGCTGGCGCGGGCCCGCCGCTGGGGCGAGGAGGCGGCGGCCCGGCTGGCGACGCTGCCCGGTGAGGCGGACGTGCTCGTGACGCCGACGATGCCGGCGCCGCCCGCGCGGGTCGGTGCGCTGTCGGGGCTGGCCACGCTGGCCAAGGCCGGCAGCGTCGTGCCCTTCACCTCGCCGTGGAACGTCACCGGCCAGCCAGCGATGTCGATCCCGGCGGGGCACACGCCGGACGGGCTGCCGCTGGCGGTGCAGCTGGTCGGCCGCCCCGGCGAGGAGGCCCTGCTGCTGTCGCTGGCCGCCCAGCTCGAAAGGGCGACCGGGTTCCCGGACCGGCACCCGCCGCTGTGAGCCCGGCGCGCCGTCCCGTGTCCGTGACGGCACGCTGGGTAGCGTCAAGATCGTGACGACAGCAGCGGCCCCTGCACTCGGCCCGGGCCTCGACGCGCTGCTCTCGACCCGCCTGCGGCGCGGCGTCGAGGGGACGGTGCTGGAGGGGCGCACCGCCACGATCGTCTTCGACGCCACCGACGGGGGCGTGTGGACGGTCGAGCTCGCGAACGGCCGCGGGCGCGCCCGGCGCGGGTCGGCGCCGGACCCGACGCTGGTCGTGCGCAGCAGCGCCGCGACCCTGACCGAGGTCGTCCAGGGCACCGCCTCCGGCGTCACCGCCTTCCTGGACGGCGACCTCACGGTGCGCGGCGACCTGGCGCTCAGCCTGCAGCTCGACGGGCTGTTCGCCCACGACGCCGACCGGCCGGCGCACTTCGCCCGCGCCGAGCAGACGACCGCGATGGGCGTGCGGACCGCCTACCTGGAGGCGGGGCCTGCCGACGCGCCGCCGGTGCTGCTGCTGCACGGCCTCGGCGCGACCAACGCGAGCATGCTGCCCGTGCTGGCCGACCTCGCGTTGGACCACCGCGTGATCGCCCCGGACCTGCCGGGCTTCGGCGCCAGCGCAGCGCCACGCGTGCCGTACAACGCCCCGTGGTTCGCGGCGTGGGTCGAGGCCTTCCAGCGGGTGACCGACAGCCGCGGCGCGGTGCTGGTGGGCAACAGCCTCGGCGGCCGGGTCGCCCTCGAGTGCGGCCTCGCGCACCCCAAGTCGGTACGCGCGCTGGTCCTGCTGACCCCCTCCCCGGCCTTCCGCCGGCTGCGCCAGTGGGTGCCGCTGGTCCGGGTCGCCTCCCCGGACCTGGCACGGCTGCCGATGCCGATGAGCCACCGGCTGGTGGTCGAGGGCATCCGCGGCATGTTCAGCGACCCCGACCGGCTGCCCCGGCCGTGGTACGACGCGGCGGCCGACGAGGCCATCCGCGTGCTGCGCGACCGCTCGCACCGGGTGGCGTTCTTCAGCGCCGCGCGGCAGATCTACCTCGAGGACGCGTACGGCAAGAACGGCTTCTGGCACCGCCTCCCCGGCCTGCTCCCGCCGGCGCTGTTCGTCTGGGGCGACCGGGACCGGCTGGTCCCCTCCTCCTTCGCCCGGCACGTCGCCGACTCGCTGCCGAGCGCCGGGCAGATCGTGATGGAGGACTGCGGCCACGTGCCGCAGTTCGAGCACCCGGAGGAGACGATGGCGATGCTGCGCGGGTTCCTCGAGCACCACTAGGGGCACCGCTTCCCGGTGCAGACCTTCCTCCCCTACCCGGACCTGCGGGCCAGCTGCGTGGTGCTGGACGACCGGCGGCTGGGCAAGCAGCGGGTCGAGACCTTCCAGATCCTGCGCGCGCTGACCTGGCCCTCGTACGCCTGGAAGAACCACCCGGCCGTGCGGATGTGGCGCGGCTTCGTGCCGGGGCTGGTGGAGTACGGCCTGGAGAGCTGCCGGGAGTGGGTGCGCCGCGGCTACGCCGACTCCGTCGCCGAGCAGCTGGTGGCCTGGACCGGCGGCCAGGAGCCGGCGGGCGCCCCGCTGCCACCGTGGTTCGGACTCGAGGCGCTGCACCTGTCGCACCGGTCGGCCCTGCTCCGCAAGGACCCGGGCCACTACCGGCCGATCTTCGGCTACGAACCGGACGACCTGCCCTACCTGTGGCCGCCGGACGTCTTCCCCCGCTGGCCGGTGCGCGGCCAGGGGCTGCCGGTCGACGACGCGCTGCGGGTGCTGGGCTTCGAGGAGCCGCGGCCAGGCCAGGCGGAGGCGGCGACGGCGCTGGCCGCGGGGCGTGACGTGCTGCTGGTCATGCGGCCGGGCTCCGGCGGCTCGTCCGCGGGACTGGTCGCGGCGCTCGTCACGCCCGGGCGGACGCTGTGGGTCGCGCCGCCGTGGGGTCCGCAGGCGGGCCCGGTCCCGGACGTCGACCCGCCGCCGCCGCGCGTGGTCGCGAGCGCCGGCGACCGGCCGCCGGCCATCGCCCGCCCGCCCGGGCCGGAGGACCTGGCCGCGATGCGCGCCGAGGCGGCCGAGCCGGAGCTCGTCTTCGCCGTGCCGCCGGCGCTGCCGAACGTCGAGCGGCTCGGGCTGGTCGTGGTCGATCGTGCGCACGAGGTCGACCCGGAGCCGGTGGTGGCCGCGAGGGGGGAGGCGCCGCTGCTGCTGGTGGTGCCGCGGGCGGACGCGGACGAGCGGGACCGGCTGGTCGAGCGCTTCCACCTCCGGTTCCCGGTGCACGCCAGCGGCGGCTGGGACCCGGGCAGCCACCTCGGCGTGCTCGCGGTGCGCTCGGCGAGCGAGCAGCGGCGCGAGCTGGCCCGGCTGGTCGGCGCCGACGGGCCGGCACTGGTGGTGGTCGAGGACCGGCAGCGGGCCGACCGGGTCGCGACGGCGCTGCTC
>DATMJT010000642.1:0-10967 GCA_035553735.1 Pilimelia sp. | reverse complement strand
TGCTCCGACTGACCGGCATCACCACCATCGCCCAAGCCCTACGCCACAACAGCAGAAACCCCTACCGGCCACTCCAACTACTCGGAATCCCCTGAAACAGTCATATGGCTACCTTGCCGGAGCCCTGCCAGGCGGGGAGCTCGTGGGGTGGTCTATCTTCGTCCGCCGAATGCCCAGTCATGTACCTCAACGTCGGCGTATTGGTCCACAGTCAAAAGAGCACGTGCCTTGTCCGGATGCGACGCAAGAACCAGCAGCGCCGTGCCCAACCACACCGCACCGTCGTCAGACAACAGCGGCCCGTATGCGATCAACTCATCTCGGCCGGGCGGCACGGCGAGGTCTGCTGCCTGCCCCCCGCCGAAGCCGAGCACCAGGTAACGGTTGCCACCCGTCCGTCCCCCAGGAAAGTCCCACATCGTGCGCCCCAGCATGTTGCGCCACCGACGCAGTAGTACGTCGCGGTATACGCCGGCCTGGTAGTTCGGCTCGTCGAAGGCGAACGCGCGGGCGGCGGCGGGGTTGGGAAGGTCGACGATGTGCAGGCTACCTGTGGGTGTGTCGCCATCGGCGGCCAAGGTCGGGCCGCGGGCGATCATCTCAACCTCATACCGGTCCATGTAGGCCCAATGGTCTTCCAGTAGCTCGTGACGCAGCGCCACTGAGCCAGGCCGATCACGGTGATAGCACAGGAACTCCATGCGCCTAGTCTTTCACTGAGGTGCCGACACGCTCATCTGCCGCTGATCCCATGCTCCTTTCGACGATCACGCTGGGGCGGCGACCTGGCGCTCCGGTGAGATGCGGTAGACGGATACGTGCGACGGTGACTCGGCGGTGAAGTCGGCGCCGGCCCAGTCCGCGTGCCGGGTCTCCAGCTCGAAGCCGGCGAGCTGAGCCATCAGGTCGAGCTCGGCCGGCCAGACGTAGCGGTGAGGCTGCGGAGCAGCTGGGCATGCCCGTCGTCGTCGAAGTGGAAGTGGAAGTGGTGCGATACGACCTGTTGCTGGAGCGCGTCGTAGGTGTCCAGGCCGATGTAGCCCGGCTCGCAGCGCCACACGGTGGCCTGCCGTCCCGGCGGGAGCTTGCGCAGTTCCGGTACCCCCAGCTCGATCACGAATCGGCCGCCGGGCGTGAGGTGACTCGCGGCGTTGCGGAAGCAGGCCACCTGCCGGGCCTGGGCCAGCAGGTTCGAGATCGTGTTGTAGACGAGGTAGACCAGCGTCGGCCCCAGGACCTCGGGCGCGAACATGCCGATCCCTGGAGTGTCGTAGCGCTGGGCGGCATTGACGTCCCAGATCTTTTCCTGTCGCATCCTGCCACAATGGCCATGAGCGTCCGGCCTATCCGGGGAATTTCGGGTCAAGCCGCCGTCGCCGCCCTCACGTGCCGGGGTCAGGGCTGTCGAGGTGCGCGGCTGGATCACCTGGCGCCGGCGGCTCGTACGGGGCACCATGCTTGCGTCGACGTCGTGACGTTCCTGCGCGCCGAGGTCCTGCCCGATGGTCAGCTGAGTGACCGGCTCGCCGACGGGCCCGGGGCTGGCAACAGGGCTGGGGTTGCCGCCGCGCAGCGGTTAGCCTGCGGCTGTGGCAGGAGCTGAACTGGATGAGTTGATCGTCGCGGACGCCGCGGCACTGCGAGCGTGGTTGTTGAGCAACCACGCCACGTCGCCAGGCGTGTGGCTCGCCCTGACCCGCAAGGGCGGCACCGTCACGACGTTGACTTGGCAGCAGGCGGTTGACGAGGCCTTGTGTTTCGGCTGGATCGACGGGCAGGCCCGCAAGCGGGATCAAGAGACCTCGTGGATCCGGTTCACCCCACGCCGGCCGCGCAGTTCCTGGTCACAGCGCAACGTCGCACACGTGGCCCGGCTGGAGGCGCATGGGCGGATGATGCCCTCAGGCCGCGCCGCGGTGGAGGCGGCGAAGGCGGACGGGCGATGGGCGGCTGCCTACGCCCCGCCCTCGGAAGCCGAGGTGCCGGCGGACCTGCGCGCCGCGATCGCGGCCGTTCCCGCCGCCCAGGCGATGTTCGACGTCCTCACCAAAACCAACCGCTTCGCTCTCATCTACCGCGTCAACGCCGTCAAGCAGCCGCAGACCCGCGAGCGGAAGATCGGTGAGTTCGTCGCGATGCTGGCCCGTCACGAGACGATCCACCCGCAGAAGGCCAAGCCCTCAAACCCGCCGCACACGGCACATCATGACCGTCCAGATGGCGTGGAGGTTGTACCGTGACGGCGGCGTTTCCGTCGGTGCGGTGCTCACAGACAACATCGGCGCGCTCATCGGCCGCGGGCGTAACCAGCGCTTCGGGTCGGTGTCGCGGCGGGGCTGCTCGCGCACGCCGGGATGGCGGCGCTCGCCGCACGACCCAGCGACAGGACCGCGCCCGGGGACTCCGTGCTCTATACGACTTTGCATCCGTGTCCGATGTGTCCGGGTGCCGTGGTGGTCGCCCGCGTCGGGCGGGTGTGCTTGGGCGCGTACGACCCGACCTGGCTCGGCATCGAGCAGCTCCACGATTGAATACAGAGGTCCGGAGCGGGTGGCCGCGGATCGAGGGCCGTTGACCGGACGACTCGGCGAACGGCTGGCGATACTGCCGTGCCTCAGCACCGACGGTGCGCTGATGCGGGCGATGGAAGCAACGGCGCCCCACTCGCCGACCGTACGAGGGCCGTCGCGCGGAGGCTTGACCGTGAGTCCGGCCCGCTCGAGACCGCCGATGAGGCATTCGCGCAGGCGTAAAAAAATCTCCTCGCATCGCAGCAATGCTCAAGAATAGTCGCTCAGTCATTCGCCGCAACGCGTGTGTTCGCCGACAAGGTTGCTGTCCGGCAGGTACCGCAGCTGGGCGGGCTGGTGATCGGGACCTCTTCGTCCTTGCGTGCTGCCGCGTTCGTGCCGGGGCGTGGCAGGGTAGAGTGCGGCCGCGTGGCGTCGCAGGGCTGGACGTGGGACGAGTCGCTGTACGCCGGCAGCGCGTCTCACTACGCGGTCGGTCGGATGCCGTATCCGCCGGGGATGGCCAGTGCGCTGCGGGACGAACTCCGCTTGGACGGCACGGGTCGCCTCTTGGACGTCGGTTGCGGGCCCGGTTCGTTGACCCTGTTGCTGGCGCCGTTGTTCGAATCTGCCGTGGGTATCGACGCTGACGCGGGCATGATCGGAGAAGCGGGTCGCAGGGGTGCCAGGGCCGGTATCGGGAACGTCGAGTGGCGACGGATGCGCGCCGAGGATCTGCCGGCGGACCTGGGCGCCTTCAGGGTGGTGACGTTCGCTCAGTCGTTCCATTGGATGGATCAGGACGTGGTGGCCCGCAACGTACGGGGCATGCTCGACGGCGATGGTGTCTGGGTTCACGTCTTCGCGACCACCCACCGGGGTGCGGCCGGACCGGACCGATTGCCGTACCCCGCACCGCCGTGGGACCGCATCGACGCGCTCGTCGCCCGGTACCTCGGACCGGTGCGGCGGGCCGGACAGGGCTTCCTGCCGACGGGCACCCGCTCCGGCGAGGAGCACGTCATGCGGCGTGCCGGCTTCACCGGCCCGAAGGTCGTTGAAGTCCGGCGCGCAGAGGTATTCACCCGCAGCGTCGACGACATCGTCGCTGCGGTGTTTTCGCTGTCCGGCTCCGCGCCGCACCTGTTCGGGAAACGCCTCGCAGCATTTGAAGACGACCTACGACGGCTCCTGCGGACCTCGTCGGCAGACGGGCTGTTCGCAGAACGCGCCCGCGACATTGCCGCTCTCATTTGGCGCCCGTGAGTACTGACCCGGCGCAAACGCCGCTACCGATTGTCGAACCCGGCGGAACCGGTACGGTGAAGTGTACTGGTCTGCCGCGATGTGCGCGCCGCCCTGGACGCTGACCACGTGACATGTGAGGACGGCCGAGACCGAGGTCGTCGATACGCCGATCATGCCGGTGCCGAACACGCCCGTGGTCTGGGGACCTCCTGCCGCCGAACGCCCCCGGCGCCGGTGTGTGCCGGGAAGTCCCCGTGCCGGGAAGTCCTCAGCTCGGCCGGGCCGCACCCGAATGTACGGGAAACGACCTTCCCCGAGGAGGCTGTGACCTGTGCGCGTGTCCGCGCGTTCGCGCGGGTTCGCGGCGGCCGTGTCCACATTCGCGCTGCTCGCGGCGCTCGTGGGCAGCACCCGCCTCACCCCCGTCGCCGCCGCCTACGTCGCCACCACGGGCAACGCCGGCAACGTCTACGTAGCGGCGGGGAACTTCGAGGCCGGGGCGCTGTGGGTATGGGGCGAGAACACCTACGGCAATGCCGGGACCGGCACCGAGGGTGGGTCTGTGGCCAGCCGCACCCAGGTCGGCACGCAGACCACCTGGACGGCACCGGCCTCGGGCGACGCCCACGCCTGCGCCCTGCAGACAAGCGGTTCCCTCTGGTGCTGGGGTGCCAACGCCTACGGCCAGAACGGACAGGGCGACTTCGGCAACTGGAACCGGCCGAACCCCACCCGAGTCGGCACCGCGTCCTGGCTCAACATGGCAGCGGGGTACGACCACTCGTGCGCCGTGCGGTCGGACCGCACGCTGTGGTGCTGGGGCGGCAACAGCCTCTCGCAGCTCGGGCAGAACAGCACCTCCACCCGCGTCAACAGTCCGGTCCAGGTCGGCACGGCCACGGACTGGGCGTTCGTGGAAGCCGGTTACATGCTGACCTGTGGGCTGCGCACCGGCGGGGAGCTGTTCTGCTGGGGACGCACCGGCAGCGGTCAGGTGGGCACCGGAGTCTCGGCGACCTGGGCCAACCCCAACCCGTACGTCGGCAGTCCCGCCCGGGTGGGCGGCACGGCGCTCTACCGGACACTGGCGGCAGGCAACAGCCACGTCTGCGCCATCCGCACCAACGGCACGCTGTACTGCTGGGGCTACAACGGCGACGGTCCGCTGGGGCAGGGCGACACCGGCGACGAGAGCACCCCCGCACAGGTGGGTTCGGCCACCGACTGGCTGGCCATCACCGCCGGTCTGGCGCACACCTGCGGCATCCGCGGCACCGGCACCGCCGGCGCCCTGTACTGCTGGGGAAACAACCAGTACGGCGAAGCCGGCCAAGCCGGCGGAACCGACATCCTCAACGTCACCCAGGTCGGCTCCGCCACGGCATGGCGGACGGTGGCCGGCGGCTTCGAGTACACCTGCGGCACCCAGACCGACCGGCTGCCGTACTGCTGGGGTCGCGGCACCGCCTACCAGACCGGGCAGGGCGACACGGCCACCCGCACCAGTCCCACCCTGATCAGCGGGTTGCGCGCCCGACCACTGGTCACCAACGACTACTCCAACACCACCTTCGCCATCCTCTAGCTTGATCATCCGGCGCGCGGAACCTCCCGCAGTGTCCGCGAGCGGGAGACACCCTCCGAGTTGCCGAGCCGGTTGCCGGGCAGCCCGGTGCGGCCTGCCGGCTGTGGACGGGCACCTCGGCGTGGGCGGCACCGCAGCCGCGACCACGGGGTAGCGGGGTCCGGCCGCCGCGGCCGCGTCGACCGGGCCAAAAATTTCATCGTCGTAACACTTGCTTCGATCTCGTTTATTTCCATATCGTACAACCACGGGAGCTCATCGATCACTCAAGGGGAGACCATGACCACCACATCGAAGGCCACCGCCGTGCGGAGGCTGGCACTGGCGGCGGCACTGCTGTTCACCTCGGTCGCTACCGCACTGGCCGCCGGCGTGGGGCCCGCGCAGGCGGCGGCGGTGCACTACCCGTGGCAGGACCCCGGGTCCGCCCGGCCGTTCACCGAGGCCGCCGTCACCCAGGTCGGCCTGTCCTACTGCTGGGGCGGTGGAAACGCCCATGGGCCGACCTACGGGCTGTCCAGCTCCGGCTGCAACGCCAGCACCGGTCCCGGCTACGACTGCTCCGGCCTGGTGCACTACGCCTCCAACCGGGCGGGCCTGGGCTGGCCGGACCAGACGGCACACGGCTACTCGGGCCGGGGTACCACCGTCACCACCGGCCCTCGCCCGGGTGACCTGCTCTTCTGGGACTGGAACGGTGACCGTACCTACGACCACGTGGCGATCTTCCTTGGGGAGAACAGGGACAACCGGGTCGTCGAGTTCGTCGAGGCCAACGGCGCCCAGGGCCTCAACGCCTCGACCGGCCACCGGGTGAAGATCTCCGCCTACCGCGGCGCCCACCTCATCAAGCGGATCTACTGAATCAAACGGATCTGCTGAATCAAACGGATCTGCTGAGCGTTTCCGCGACCCGGCCCGGTCGCGCGCCGGAACCGCACCACGGCGGCGCCCGACACGCTCACCACCCGGCACGGGACGGGCCCGGGCGGCGCACTGACGCCGCCCGGGCCCGTCCGTCGGCTCCGCCGGGCGGCGCGCGACCCGGTCACCGATCGGATCTAGGCGGCCTGGGGCCGCCCACGGGGCCTTACCATTCAGCAATGTCGCAGCCCGGCCGGAACACCGACCCCCTCGTCGACGCGTTCGTGGGCGCCGTGCCGCAGATCGACCCCACGGTGGAGGGCGTCGTGGAACGGATCCATCTCATCGGGCGCTACCTCGACACGCTGCGCAACCAGATCACCGCGCCGCACCAGCTGACACCCCGGGACTACGACATCTTGGCCCGGCTGTTCTGGACGGGGCCGCCGCACCGCCTCACGCCGACCCAGCTGGCCGCGGGCACCGCGAGCCCGCCCGCGACCATCACCAGCCGGCTGGACCGGCTGGAGCGTCGCGGCCTCATCGACCGCAGTCCCGACCCGGGCGATCGGCGGTCACTGCTGGCCCAGCTCACCCCGGCCGGTGCCGGGATGTTCCGCCAGATCGTCGCCGAGCAGGCGCGGCATGAGGCGAAGCTGTTCAGCGACCTGGCCGCCGAGGACCTGGTCCGACTGCGGGACCTGCTCGAGGCGGTGATGGCCAGTTGTCAGCGCGACCTGGGACGGCCGAAGCGGCGGGTCAGTCTGGCTCTGGGCACGGCCGCCCCGCACGGCGACGACGCCGACGGGCCGGACGCCGCCGACGCGGGCTGAGCCACCCGGACGCCTTGCCGACCTGCCCACGCAGGCTGGCGCGCGTTCCCGGCGCGGCCCGTCGCGGGTGTGGTACGGCGGGTCGGAGCGCCGGTGGAGAACCTGCGGGTGGATGACGCGGTGGTCGCGCCGTTCACGATCCGGACGGCACGTGCACCCGCCGCGCTTCGCACACCTCCGGCGGTCCATCCGGTCGTCGCCCGCGCCCTCGCCGGCCAGACGACAGGAAGGAATGCGCTTGAACATGTCTGAGCGGGGATGAATCGACTGACAACTGCGACCCTGTCTTCCAGGGCGCGGCGGTCAGCGTGGCGACGGGTGCGACAGGCTCCCCGGGACCCCTGGCCGCCGGGCCCCTCGGAAGGAGCGCACCGATGAGCGACGATCTGCTCGTTTGTCGTCTCGCCTCGGACGCCAACCCGGCCCTTTGGTCCTGTGTGGACGGCTCTCAACGTCACCGCCCGTAGGCAGCGCAACAGTTTGAGAACAGACGCAACGTCCACAGAACAAGCTGAGCTCGGCGGATCGCAATCATGCCCCGCCATTGTCCACAATGGGTCGATGGGCCCACCAGAGCCGTTCCTGCACTTGAGCGAGGCCCGGAAGTATGAAGTGTGACGAGGCTCCCGGTGATACGGTGGCGCCCTGGAGGCGGCCGGGACGGCTGGCGATGGCGGAGGTCTGTCCACTAGGGGCGGCCCGGAAGAGGGTTCATCCGGGGATTCGCATCCGGGAATGAGCCGCCGCGCAGGGATCCTCGCCAGGTTGATCTCCGATGAGAGGAAGTCGATTGTGAAATTGACCAGAACACTCGCGGCCGGACTCGGCCTGGGACTCGCGGCCGGACTGGTGGCGCCGTTGGGTATGGCACACGCTGCGCCCGCCGCCGGCCGGGCCACGGCAGGCACCCCGCAGCCTGCCGCCGGCGCGACGCAGCCGGTACCGGGCCGGGCCGGAGAGATCACGGTACGCGGGGTGGCAACCGAGTCGGCGACCGCGGCAGCAGCGGCGGACCCGACTGCCACCGGCGGGCGGCGGACCGTACCGAGGGCCGCCGAGCTGCAGGCCGCACTCGACCAGATGGTGGCCGACGAGGGCGCGATCTCCACGATCGCCCGGGTGGAGCACGGGCGGGCCACGTGGCGGGGCACGGCCGGGCCGGCCCGGCTGGGCCGGCCGGGCCCGGCACCGGTCAACGGACGCTTCCGGATCGGCAGCGTGACGAAGACGTTTGTCGCCACGGTGGTGCTCCAGCTGGTGGCCGAGGGCCGGCTCCGGTTGAACGACCCGGTGCAGCGGCGGCTGCCCGGCATGGTGCCCAACGGTGACCGGATCACCCTGCGACACCTGCTCAGCCACACCAGCGGCCTGTACAACTACAGCGACGCGCTACCCACGGACATCGACGGCTTCATCCGCAACCGGATGCGTACCTGGACACCGGCGGAGCTGGTGGCCATCGCCACCGCGCAGCCGCCGCTGTTCGAGCCCGGGGCCAGGTGGTCGTACTCCAACACCAACTACATCCTGCTGGGCCTGGTCGTGGAGCGGGTCACCGGCCGCCCGTACAGCGCCGAGGTGCAGCGGCGGATTCTCCGACCGCTGGGGCTGCGGCACACCTCACTGCCCGGCAGCTTCCCGCGGATCCTCGGCCCGCACGCCCGCTCGTACGTACCGACCCCGGAAGGCCCGGTGGACATCACGCTTCTCAACCCGACGGTGGGGTACGCGGCCGGTGAGATGATCTCGACGACGGCGGACCTCAACCGGTTCACCGCGGCGTTGCTCGGCGGCCGGCTGCTGCCGCCGGCACAGCTCGCCGAGATGACCCGATCGGTGCCGGACGCCGACTACGGCCTCGGGATGCAGATGATCACCACCTCCTGCGGGGTGACCGTGTACGGACACACCGGCGGCCTGGGCACCTACGGCACGTTCGCCTTCGCCACGCGGGACGGTCGCAAGCGCCTGGCCAACTCGGTGGTGCTGTGGACCGGCGACTTCCTGCCGGGCCTGGTGGCTCTGCTCAATGCCGCCTTCTGCCCGGCGGGCACGACCCCGGCGTACGCCGGCGGCCCGGCCCCGAAGGTGCTCGTTGACCACCCGGCGTCGCCGCGGCTGGTCGGCACGGCCGGGACCAGGGTCGGCGGTGGAGCAGCGTAGACGCGCCCGGCCCGATCTCGGCGGGTTCGTCAACCGTCCAGACGTGCACCTGCAGCCCCCACCGGTCGCCGCAACGCGGCGGCCGGTGGGCCGATCACCATGGCCGCGGCGCCGTGACCGCGGACGAAGGCGTCCACCGGTCGACCGGGCGTGGGCCGCTGTCGCGACCCGCCCGCCCGCGGGGATGCGTGAGGAGCCGATCACCGGGCGGTGGCCGTCACGAGGACCGGCCACCGCCCGGTCGAGGAGCCGGGCGGCGGCGACCCGGCTGCGCCACGTCGGCTGCCGACCCGTGCCCCGGGCCGGATCCGTCAGCGCAGCAGGGTCAGCCCCGGCGCGCCGCCGCGGGCGCGCACCGCGGCGGCGCCCGCCGGGCAGAACGCGGCGTCCACCAGCGACGCGAGCTGGCCCATCGGATCGCCGGTCCACACCGCGAGCGACACCGTCACCTGGCGACGGCCGTCGGCGGTGGCGAAGGTGAACGTGCCGTAGTTGGGGATGCCGCCGGTGTGTCCGTACACCGTCGTGCCGCACGCGGTCACCACGTGTTGCAGGCCCAGCCCGTACCCGGCGCCCGGCACCGGCCGGGTCATCTGCCGCAGCTGCGCCGGTGGCAGCAGACGGCCGCCGAGCAGCGCCGAGGTGAAGCGGTTCAGGTCCGCGGTCGAGGAGATCATTTCCCCGGCCGCGTACGCCATCGACGGGTTCAGCCGCGTGACGTCCAGCGGCCCGTCCGCGGTCGGCGCGTACGCGCGGGCGTGCGGCCCGGTGATCAGGGGGAACCGGCCGGGGACCGAGGTGTCCCGCAGCCCCAGCGGTCGGAGAATCCGCCGCTGCACCTCGGCGCCGTACGGTCGACCGGTGGCACGCTCCACGACCAGGCCCAGCAGGACGTAGTTGGTGTTGGAGTACGACCACCTGGCCCCGGGCTCGAACAGCGGCGGGTGGGCGGTGGCCATGGCCACCAGCTGCTGCGGGGTCCACGTGCGCATCCGGTTCCGCAGGAACTCGTCGGGGTCGGACACGAGCACGTCGGTGTAGTTGAACAGGCCGCTGGTGTGGTTCAGCAGGTGCCGCAGGGTGATGTTGCGCCCGTTGGGCACCGTTCCGGGCAGCCATCGCTGCACCGGGTCCTCCAGGCGTAGCCGGCGCTCGGCGACCAGTTGCAGCACCACGGTCGCCACGAAGGTCTTGGTAACACTGCCGATCCGGAACCGCCCGTCGACGGGCGCCGGTCCGGGCCGGTCGAGCCGGGCCGGGCCGGCGGTGCCGCGCCAGGTGGCCGTGCCATGCGTGACCCGCGCGATCGCCGAGGTCGCGCCGCCGCCGGCAACCATCGCGTCGAGCAGGGCCTGCATTTCCGCGGCGCGGGGCACCGCGCGCGTCGCCCCGGCCACGCCTGTCGTGGCCTGCGCCGCGGCGGGCACCGACGGGACTCCAGGACCGGCCGCGTGGGCGGCTCCGGACGGGACCGCCAGCGCCGCCGCGGCGATCACCCCCGCGGCCAGTGTTCTGGTCAGTTGCACAGTGAGCTCTCCTCTCGTCTGGGCCGAGCCTGCCGCAGCGGCCGGCGCCGCGGATCGCCCTTCGGTCGGGTCCGGCCCCTCCGTTCCCCGGGAGTCGCCGTCGGGGCGGCCCCTAGTGGAGCGGCCATCTCGGCGGTTGCGGCGCCCGCGCCCGTCCGGTCAGGAGGGAGGCGACCCGCACGCACTTCCCGCGTCCGTCCGCTCAGGAGGGACGCGACCCGCCCGCCCCTCCCGCGTC
>DATMJT010000641.1:0-8727 GCA_035553735.1 Pilimelia sp. | reverse complement strand
CCGCCGGACCCCACCGCGACGCGACCACCGCCGGACCCCAGCACGACGCGACCACCGCCGGACCCCACCGCGACGCGCCCACCGCCGGACGGCGCGGGGTGCGCGGAGCGCACTGGCCCCGCCGGGTCAGCGCGCGGGGTTGGCCAGCTCCGGGTGCTGCGCCATGAACGCGTCGAGCTGGTTGGCCCGCAGGGCCGCGAGGAACTCCTTGGCCACCGGCCGCAGCTGCTCGCCCTGGTATGCACCGCCCACCCCGACACTGTCGCCCGGCAGTCGCACCATGACGAGCGAGTCGGCGCGCAGGTCCCGCAGCGCGAAGGCGAAGTCCAGTACGGTGCGCCCCTGGCCGTCGAAGATCACCGCCTTGCCGCCGGCGCGCAGCACGGCGTCGAGCTTGCGGGGGTTGGTCACCACGTCCCGGCTCATCGCCTGGCTGATCATCGCCCGGATGAACTGCTGCTGGTGCCGCTGGCGGGCGTAGTCCCCGCCGGGGATGTAGCGCTGCCGGACGTAGTCCAGCGCCTCCCAGCCCTGCAGGTGGTGCGTGCCCTTGGTGTACTTCTTCCGCGGTCCCACGTACGCGTCGGCGCCCTCGGCGCCGGGGATGCCGCTGGGCGCGCGGTGTCTGCCGTCGGGCTGCCGGTGGATCGACTCGACGTCCATGTCGATGTACATCGTGACCCCGCCCATCGCGTCCACGATGCTGCGGAAGCCGGTGAAGTTGATGATGGCGGCCGCGTCGAAGGTGCGGATGCCGGTGTACTGGGAGACGGCGCGGGCCAGCAGCTGGAAGCCCTGGGCCGTGTTGGGCTTCTCCTGCCCGGGCACCTGCGCGCCGTGCCACATCGCGTGCCCGAGCCGGTCCTGGCCGCCGCGGTAGCCGGACGGCGGGAAGGCGGGCACGTCCACCAGCAGGTCGCGGGGCAGGGAGAACAGGTACGCCTGGTCCAGCCCGCGCGACACGTGCATGATCAGTACGGCGTCCGCCCGGGGGATCCAGTTCGGCTCGCTGTCGCGGGGGTCGATGCCGACCAGCAGGATGTTGAGCGGGCCCTCGATGGCCCCCCGCGGCGGCTCCGCCCGCTCCCCCGGGATCAGCTGGTCGCGGCCCACCGCGCCCGCGTACCGGGCCTGGAGCCCCTCCCACGCCACCAGCCCGCCCCCGCTGACCAGCATGAGCAGCGCCCCGAAGACGGCGCACAGCCGGGCCCAGCGCGGCGCCGCGCCCCAGGCCGGACGCGCCCACCCGGCGCCCCGGCGCGGCGCGGCGGCGCGCTCGCGCCCCGACCCGGACCGCCCAGCCCAGGGCAGGCGCGCGAACGCCCTGCTCTTCGGCGCCTGCGCCACGCCAGCCTCCGCTCGGCAGCCGCCACCGACGACACCGCGTGGGGCGGAAGATCGCGCCCCCGCGAGCCGGTGGCGTCCCTCCAGGATACGGCGGCCGGCGGGCGGCCGCGGGGGCCGGAACGGCCGACGGGCCCGAACGACCGACGGGCCGTACCGGAACCCCGGTACGGCCCGTCGCACGGAAGCGGCGGTGCTCAGTCCTTCATCAGGGCGCGGGCGTTGCGCTCCAGGTCATCCAGGCCGCCGCACATGAAGAACGCCTGCTCGGGGAAGTGGTCGTACTCACCCTCGCTGATCTTCCGGAACGCCTCGACGGTGTCCTTGATCGGCACGAACGAGCCCTCGATGCCGGTGAATACCTTGGCCGCGAAGGTGTTCTGCGACAGGAACCGCTCGATCCGGCGGGCCCGGTTCACCGTGATCTTGTCTTCCTCGGACAGCTCGTCCATGCCCAGGATGGCGATGATGTCCTGCAGGTCCTTGTAGCGCTGGAGGATCCGCTTGACCTCCGACGCCACGAGGTAGTGGTCGGTGCCGACGAACTCCGGCGCCAGGATCCGCGAGGACGAGGCCAGCGGGTCCACGGCCGGGTAGATGCCCTTGTCGGAGATCGACCGCTCCAGGTTGGTGGTCGCGTCCAGGTGGGCGAACGTGGTGGCCGGTGCCGGGTCGGTGTAGTCGTCGGCCGGCACGTAGATCGCCTGCATAGACGTGATCGCCTGGCCGCGGACCGAGGTGATCCGCTCCTGCAGCTCGCCCATCTCGTCGGCCAGGGTGGGCTGGTAGCCCACGGCGCTCGGCATCCGGCCCAGCAGGGTGGACACCTCGGAGCCGGCCTGGGTGAACCGGAAGATGTTGTCGATGAACAGCAGCACCTCCTGGCGCTGCACGTCGCGGAAGTACTCCGCCATGGTCAGCGCCGACAGCGCCACCCGCAGCCGGGTGCCCGGCGGCTCGTCCATCTGCCCGTAGACCAGCGCGGTCTGGTTGATCACGCCGGTCTCGGTCATGTCGTGGATGAGGTCGTTGCCCTCGCGGGTGCGCTCCCCCACGCCGGCGAAGACCGAGGTGCCGCCGAAGTTGTTGGCGACCCGGATGATCATTTCCTGGATAAGCACCGTCTTGCCCACGCCGGCGCCGCCGAACAGGCCGATCTTGCCGCCCTTCACGTACGGGGCCAGCAGGTCGATGACCTTGATGCCGGTCTCCAGCATCTCGGTCTTCGGCTCCAGGTCGGCGAAGGCCGGGGCCTTGCGGTGGATCGGCCACCGCTCGGTCACCTCCAGCCGCTCGCCGGGCTTGAGGTTCAGGCAGTCCCCGATCGCGTTGAACACGTGGCCCTTGGTGCCGTCGCCCACCGGCACGGTGATCGGCGCACCGGTGTCGCGCACCGCGGCGCCGCGCACCAGGCCGTCGGTGGGCTGCATGGAGATGGTCCGGACCACGTTGTCGCCCAGGTGCTGGGCGACCTCCAGGGTCAGGGTCTTGGCGCCCTCGGCCAGCTGCACGTCCACGTGCAGCGCGTTGAAGATTCCCGGCAGCGCGTCGCGCGGAAACTCCGCGTCGACGACCGGGCCGATGACCCGGACGACGCGGCCGGTGGCGGTGCTGGTCTCTACTACAGCGGTCATCACTCTTCACTTCCTGCCGCGGCGAGAGCGTTGACGCCGCCGACGATCTCGCTGATCTCCTGGGTGATCCCGGCCTGACGCGCGGAGTTCATCTCCCGGGTGTACTTCTGGATCATCTCTTCCGCGTTGTCGGTCGCACTCTTCATCGCGCGCCGGCGCGCCGCCGACTCGCTGGCCGCCGAGTCGATCAACGCCGCGTAGATCCGGGTGTTGATGTAGCGGGGCAGCAGCGAGTCGAGCAGGGCGTCGGCGTCGGGTTCGAACTCGTACGCCGGCAGCAGCCCCGCCGGCTGCGGCCGCTCCTCGACCTGCATGGGCCCGATGATCCGGCTCACCGGCGTCTGTGTCATCAGCGACTTGAACTGGGTGTGCACGACGTGCAGCTCGTCCACGCCCACCACGCCGTCCGGGCCCGGGTCCGCCGGCCCGTCGTCGGCCCCCCGCTGGAACGCCTCGATCAGCGTCTCGCCGATGGCCCGGGCGTCGGCGAACGACGGCTGCTCCGAGAAGCCCGTCCAGCTGGCGGCGATCGCCCGGTTGCGGAACCGGTAGTACGTGACGCCCTTGCGGCCCACCACGTACAGCACCGGCTCCTTGCCCTCGGCGCGCAGCTTGGCGCCCAGGGCCTCGGCGGTGCGGATGGCGTTGGCGCTGTAGCCGCCGGCCAGGCCCCGGTCGCTGGTGATGAGCAGGATGCCGGCCCGCCGCACCACCGGACGCGCCGTGAGCAGCGGGTGGTCCACCGTGGACTTCGACGCCAGCGCCGTGAGCACCCCGGTGATGGCCTGGGCGTACGGCAGGGAGGCCGCGACCCGGGCCTGGGCCTTGGCGATCCGGCTCGTCGCCACCAGCTCCATCGCCTTGGTGATCTTCTTCATGGACTTCGCCGAGCGGATCCGCTGGCGAAGAACCCGGACTTGACCCGCCATCGCGCGCGCCTTACTGCTTCTCGGCCGGCGCGTCGGTGTAGCGGGTCACCGTCTCGCGCTCCACCTCGCCGGCCAGCGGCTCGGCCGCCGGCTCGTTGACCCGCGGGCCCGCGTCCTTGGCCAGGAACGACTGCTTGAACCGGGCGATCGCCTCGTCGAGCTTCGCCACGATGTCGTCGTTCCAGGTGTTGCCGGCGATGGCGTCCAGGGTGGACCGCTCGTGGTGGCGCAGGTGCTGGAGGAACTCGGTCTCGAAGCGCCGCACGTCGCCGACCGGGATGTCGTCGAGCTTGCCCTCGGTGCCGGCCCAGACGGAGACGACCTGCTCCTCGACCGGGTACGGCGCGTAGTTCGACTGCTTGAGCAGCTCCACCAGGCGCGAGCCGCGCTCCAGCTGCGCCCGGGACGCCTTGTCCAGGTCGGAGGCGAAGGCGGCGAACGCCTCCAGCTCCCGGTACTGGGCCAGGTCCAGGCGCAGCCGGCCGGCGACCTTGCGCATCGGCTTGCTCTGCGCCGCGCCACCCACCCGGGACACGGAGGTGCCGACGTTGATGGCCGGGCGCACGCCCTGGTTGAACAGGTCCGACTCCAGGAAGATCTGGCCGTCGGTGATGGAGATCACGTTGGTCGGGATGAAGGCCGAGATGTCGTTGGCCTTGGTCTCGATGATTGGCAGGCCGGTCAGCGAGCCGCCGCCCAGCTCGTCGGAGAGCTTCGCGCAGCGCTCCAGCAACCGGGAGTGTAGGTAGAACACGTCACCCGGGTACGCCTCGCGGCCCGGCGGGCGGCGCAGCAGCAGCGATACGGCGCGGTACGCCTCGGCCTGCTTGCTGAGGTCGTCGAAGATGATCAGCACGTGCTTGCCGGCGTACATCCAGTGCTGGCCGATGGACGAGCCGGTGTACGGCGCCAGGTACTTGAAGCCGGCCGGGTCGGACGCCGGGGCGTTCACGATGGTCGTGTACGCCATCGCGCCCCGCTCCTCCAGCAGCCCCTTGACCGAGGCCACCGTGGAGGCCTTCTGGCCGATGGCCACGTAGATGCAGCGGACCTGCTTCTTGGGGTCGCCGGACTCCCAGTTGGCCTTCTGGTTGAGGATGGTGTCCAGCGCGACCGTCGTCTTGCCGGTCTTCCGGTCGCCGATGATCAGCTGGCGCTGGCCGCGGCCGATCGGGGTCATCGCGTCGATGGCCTTGATGCCGGTCTGCAGCGCCTCGGACACGCCCTGCCGGACCATCACGTTCGGCGCCTGGAGCTCCAGCTCGCGGTAGCCCTCGTTGACGATCTCGCCCAGGCCGTCGATCGGCTCGCCGAGCGGGTTCACCACCCGGCCGAGGAAGCCGTCCCCGACCGGCACCGAGAGCACCCGGCCGGTGCGCTTGACCCGCTGGCCCTCCTCGATGCCGGAGAAGTCGCCGAGGATGACGGCGCCGATCTCCCGGACGTCGAGGTTCAGCGCGACGCCCAGCGTGCCGTCCTCGAACTCCAGCAGCTCGTTGGCCATGGTCGAGGGCAGGCCCTCGACGTGGGCGATGCCGTCACCGGCGTCGGCGACGATACCCACCTCTTCGCGGGAGAGCTCGGGCGTGTAGGAGGAGACGTAGCGCTCCAGCGCGCCACGGATCTCGTCCGACGAGATGGTCAGCTCGGCCATCGGTGTCGCTTCCTTCAGTCTCAGGCCGGGCTCGCGCGCCCGGTCAACGGGATCGGTGAGGATGGTTCAGGCGCTCGCGCGCGGTCGAACGTCGGATACCTGCCGTGCGCCCGGCCCGAGAACCCCCATGTCAGCGCCTGGCGAGCGCGTTGCGGATGTCGGTGAGCCGCCGGGCGACCGTACCGTCGTACAGGTCGGAGCCGACCCGCACGCTCATCCCGCCGAGGACCTCCGGATCCACCGTCAGCTTGACGGAGACCTCCCGACCGTACAGCTGCCTCAGGGCATCGCCCAGCCGCCGCTCGTCGGCCTCGCTCAGCGCCGACGCGACGGTGACGTAGGCCACCTGCCGCTCCCGGCGCTCGGCCGCCAGCTCCACCAGCCGGGACAGCCCGGCGACGAAGCCCCGACCGCCGAAGCCGGCGACCGCCAGCACGGCCAGCCGCACCGTGGCGGAGCGGGCCTTGCCGGCCAGCAGCGCGCGGACCAGCTCGGCCCGGCGCGGCACCGGCGCCGAGGCGTCGCCCAGCGCCGCCGCCAGCTGCGGCGCCCCGCGCACCACCTGGCCGAAGCGGAACAGCTCGTCCTCCACCTCGGCCAGCTCGCCGGCGGACTCGGCGCTCGCGAGCACCGCGTCCACCCCCAGCCGCTCGACCGCGTCGCGCAGCGCCGCCCCGCTGGGCCAGCGCCCGGCGACCAGCGCGGCGACCAGCTCGGTCGCCGCCGCGCCGACCCGGGCGCCGAGCAGGTCGCGCAGCAGCGCGGCGCGGTCCTCGCCCCGGCGGGCCGGGTCGGACAGCGCCCGCCGCAGCGCCGGCTGCGCGCCCAGCAGGTCCGCCACGGCCAGCAGCTCGTCGGCGGTGGCGGCCACCGCCGCCGGCTGCTCCGTGCGGGCCAGCTCGGCCAGCCGCTCCGCGGCCGGGGCGTACGACTCCCGGATGGCCGACTCCATCAGCGACGACCCCCGGCGGTGGTCTCCAGGTCCGCGAGGAACCGCTCGACCGTGCCGTGCCGGCGGGCCTCCTCGGCCAGCGACTCGCCCACGATCCGGCTGGCCAGCTCGACCGCCAGCTCGCCCAGCTCGCCGCGCAGCTCACGGACGATGGTCTGCCGCTCGGCGGCGAGCTGCTCCTTGCCGGCGGCGATGATCCGCTCGGACTCCTCCCGGGCCGTGGCCAGGATGTCCTTGCGGATGCCCTCGGCGTCGGCGCGGGCCTCGTCGCGGATCCGGGCCGCCTCGGTGCGCGCCTCGGCCAGCTGCGCCTGGTACTGCGCCAGCAGCCGGTTCGCCTCGGCCTGCGCCGCCTCGGCCCGCTTGATGCCGCCCTCGATCGCCTCGACCCGGGCCTGGAACGTCTTCTCCATGGCGGGGAAGACGTACTTCATGAGGACGAAGCAGAGCAGCGCGAAGGCCACCGCTCCGACCACGACCTCCTGCCAGATGGGCAGGATCGGGTTCGGCGCGCCCTCCGCGGCTAGGTTGAGCATCGGAACCTCCCGGCTCTAAATGATGGTCGCGCTGGCGAGGCTAGAAGACGAAGCCGAACGCGATGCCCAGCAGGGCGAGCGCCTCGATGACGGCGAAGCCGATCCAGACGTACGGCAGGGTCAGCCGGGAGGACTCCGGCTGCCGGGCGGTGGCCTGGATGTACGCGGAGAAGACCAGGCCCACACCGATGCCGGGGCCGATCGCGGCGAGGCCGTAGCCGACCGCGCTGAGGCTGCCTTCCAGTTCGGCGAGAATCATTGCTGACATTCCTCCTGGTGATCGCGCGTGACCTTCACGCGGGACGACGGACGACAGTGGACGGTGGATCAGTGCTCGTCGGCGAGCGCGCCCTGCACGTAGCTGGCGGTGAGCACGACGAAGACGTACGCCTGCAGCAGCGCGACGATGGCCTCGAGGAAGGTCAGCGCGATGGCCATCGCCCAGGACAGCAACGACACCGGCTTGACGAACAGGCTGTCGGCGTTGAGCAGGGCGAAGCCGCCAAGCGTGAAGACCAGCAGGATCATGTGCCCGGCGAACATGTTGGCGAAGAGCCGCAGCGCCAGCGTGACCGGCCGGACGATGAAGTTCGAGAAGAACTCGATCAGGATCAGCAGCGGTAGCACGAACCACGGCGCCGGCGGGATCAGCGAGTTCTTCATGAACTTGCCGAAGCCGTGCTTGCGGATGCCCACGTAGATGAACAGCACGTAGCTGATCACCGCCAGCACCGCCGGGAACGCGATGTGCGAGTTCGGCGAGGTCTGGATGCCGGGGATGATCCCCATGAAGTTGGTGAGCAGAATGAAGCAGAACAGCGTGGCCAGATAGGGCGCGAAGCGGATCCCCTCGTGCCCGATCATGTCCTTGGCGATGCCGTCCCGGGCGAAGCCGTAGATGGACTCCGCCATCCACTGCCTCTTGGTCGGCACCAGCTGCGGGTTCCGGTACGTGACCAGGAAGAAGATGATGATCGCGGCGACCGCGACCCAGACCAGCAGCGTGTACTTCGTCAACCAGGGATAGGTGCCCTCGACAAGCGCCGGCAGCTTGAAGTCCTCGACGCTCGGTGGGAACTCCGCCGCGCCCCCGGCCAGGACGACCGACTGACTGATCACCGCATCCCTTCCCTCGCCTAGGTGCCGAGCCGGCGGGCGATCAGATAGACGCCGCCGGCGGCACCGACCACCGTCCCGATCCCGATGGCGATGCCACCGGTGTCGAGCCAGCGGTCGACCAGCCAGCCGATGAAGCCCCACACCACGATGCCGCTGATGAGGTAGCTCAACGCTGTCCAACCCTGGCTGGCGCCTGACGGCGGATCACCCGGACCGTCGGTGCGCTGGGGAGGTTGGTCATCGGCCATGACGCGGCGAACCATATCAGCCGGGCTCACCCGGCAAGAACTCACCCCCCACACCGGCAAGGGGTGCGGGCGACGGGTGGTCGAAGGGCCGGCGCATCACGTTACTCCTGATCCGCCGGCTGGTGTCCGGACAGACGAAAACCTGACTCAACGGCCGATCCCGCCGGCGGGAACACCCGGCCGAAACACCCCACGCCGCCGACGAAAGGCCACCGGGTGAACCCGGCAGGGCCACGAGCCGGCAGCGGCGTGGGGTGTTTCGGCCGGGTGTTCCCGCCGGCGGGATCGGCCGTTGAGTCAGGTTTTCGTCT
>DATMJT010000640.1:0-3029 GCA_035553735.1 Pilimelia sp. | reverse complement strand
CCCGCAGGCGCGCCTGCCCGGCGGCGGCGCGGTGACCCTGGAGCCGGGCGGGCAACTGGAGATCTCCACCCCGCCCAGCACCTCCCTCGCCGGCCTGTACCGCGACGCCGAGGCCGACATCGGCCGCCTCGCCGACCTGCTGGCCGCCCGGGGGCTGCACCTGGGCGCGCGCGGCATGGACCCGCACCGGCCGCCCCGGCCGTTCCTCGTCACCCCCCGCTACGCCGCGATGGCCGCCTACTTCGACCGGCAGGGTCCGCACGGCCAGGTCATGATGCGCTGCACCGCCGGCCTGCAGGTCTGCCTCGACGCCGGGCCCCCGGCCGAGGCGCCCGCCCGCTGGTGCGCGCTGCACCTGGTCGGCCCGCCCCTGCTGGCCGCCTTCGCCAACTCGCGGCGGCAGGCCGGTCGGGACTCCGGCTGTGCGTCGGCGCGGATGGCCACCTGGCTGGCGGTCGACCCGGCCCGGACCCGGCCGGTGTGGCCGGCGGCCGACCGGCGCGCGCCCGGCACCGCCGGGTCGCCGGTCCCCGGCGACCCGGGCACCGAAGCCGCCCGCCGGCCGTACCCGGACCCGACCGCGGCCCGCGTCGACCCGGCCGCGGCCCGCGTCGACCCGGCCGCGGACTGGGCCCGGTACGCGCTGGCCGCGCCGCTGCTGTGCGTACGCCGGCCCGACGGCCCCTGGGACGCCCCACCGGGCGTGACCTTCGCCGACTGGGTCGCCGGGGCGCTGCCCACTCCGCCCACCGTCGAGGACCTCGACTGCCACCTGCGCACCCTGTTCCCGCCCGTGCGCCCGCGCGGCTACCTGGAGGTCCGTTACCTCGACGCCCAGCCGCCCGGAGAGTGGATCGCACCCGTGGCGGTGCTGGCCGCGCTGCTGGCGGACCCCGCCACCGTCGCCGCCGTCGAGCGCATCTGCGCCCCGACCGCCGACGCGTGGCCCGTCGCGGCGCGGGCCGGACTGGCCGACCCCGTCGTGGCCGCGGTGGCGGCCGAGGTGCTCGACCTGGCGGTGCGCCGGCTGGACCGCACGGACCTGAGCCCCGCCGTGCGGCGGCTCGTGACGGACATCGTCGCCCGCCGGCTCGCCGGCGGGCGGGAGGCCGACGCGTGACCGGGTGGGCACCGGCGCTCGCCGGCGACACCTCGACGCTGCGGTCCCGCATCGCCGAGGAGCTGGCCCGCGCCCGCCTGCGCACCGCCGCCCTGACCGACGCGGTGGACGACGACGACCTGGTGCGCCAGCACTCGCCGTTGATGTCCCCGCTGGTGTGGGACCTGGCCCACGTCGGCAACCAGGAGGAGCTGTGGCTGGTCCGCGACGTCGGCGGGCGCCCGCCGGTGCGGTCCGACATCGACGCGCTGTACGACGCGTTCCGGCACCCCCGTCGGGACCGCCCGCGGCTGCCGCTGCTGCCGCCCGCGCAGGCCCGGCGCTACGTGCGCCAGGTGCGCGACCAGGTGCTCGACCTGCTGGACAGCGTGCCGCTGGTGGGCCGCCCGCTGGTCGCCGACGGCTTCGCGTTCGGGATGCTCGTCCAGCACGAGCAGCAGCACGCCGAGACCATGCTGGCCACCCACCAGCTGCGGGCGGGGCCGCCGGTGCTGTCGGCCCCGCCGCCGCCCGCGGCCCGCGTGCGGGCCACCGGCGAGGTGCTGGTCCCGGGCGGCCCGTTCACCATGGGCACCGGCACCGACCCGTGGGCGCTGGACAACGAGCGCCCCGCGCACCGGGTCGACGTCCCGGCGTTCTGGATCGACGCCGCCCCGGTGACCAACGCCCGGTACGCGGAGTTCATCGCCGCCGGTGGGTACGACGAGCCGCGGTGGTGGAGCCCGGCGGGCTGGGCCCACCGCACCCGGACCGGGCTGGGCGCGCCCGCGCACTGGCGACGCGACGGCGACGGCTGGGCATATACCCGGTTCGGCCGCACCGCACCGGTGGCCCCCGACGAACCGGTGGTGCACGTGTGCTTCCACGAGGCGCAGGCGTACGCGGCCTGGGCCGGTCGGCGCCTGCCCACCGAGGCGGAGTGGGAGAAGGCGGCCCGGTGGGACCCGGCGACCGGGCGGTCCCGCCGCTACCCGTGGGGTGACGAGCCGCCCACCGCCGCGCACGCCAACCTGGGCCAGCGGCACCTGTCACCGGCCCCGGTGGGCGCCTACCCACGAGGTGCCTCCCCGCTGGGCGTGCACCAGCTGCTCGGCGACGTCTGGGAGTGGACCTCCTCGCCGCTGCTGCCGTACCCGGGCTTCGTCGCGTTCCCGTACCGGGAGTACACGGAGGTGTTCTTCGGCCCGGAGTACCGCATCCTGCGCGGCGGCTCGTTCGGCAGCGACCCGGCGGCCGTCCGGGGGACCTTCCGCAACTGGGACTACCCGATCCGCCGGCAGATCTTCAGCGGGTTCCGGTGCGCCCGCGACGCCGGGCCCGACGACGGCGGCTGACCCGTGTGCCGACACCTGGCCTACCTGGGCCCGCCCGCGCCGTTGGCCCGGTGGCTGTTCACCGCGCCGCACGGGCTGGCCCGCCAGTCGTGGGCCCCGACCGACATGCGCGGCGGCGGCACCGTCAACGCCGACGGCTTCGGCGTGGGCTGGTACCCGGTCGGCTCCGGGAGCGCGCTGCGCTACCGGCGGGCCACCCCGCTGTGGTCGGACCCCGACCTGGTCCGGCTGGCCGGCGGCGTCCAGTCCGGCGCGGTGCTGGCCGCGGTGCGATCGGCCACCGAGGGGATGCCGGTGGTGGAGACCGCGGCGGCGCCGTTCACCGACGGGCGGTGGCTGTTCAGCCACAACGGGCGGGTCACCGGCTGGCCCGGCTCGGTGGCCGCGCTGGCCGGGCGGCTGCCGGTCACCGACCTGCTGACGCTGGACGCGCCGACCGACGCCGCGCTGCTGTGGGCGCTGGTCCGGCATCGGCTGCGGGCCGGGGCGGCGCCGGCCGAGGCGGTGGCCGGCACGGTCGCCGCCGTGGCCGCCGCGGCGCCCGAGTCCCGGCTCAACCTTCTGCTCACCGACGG
>DATMJT010000639.1:0-5910 GCA_035553735.1 Pilimelia sp. | reverse complement strand
CGCCAGGAGACGACCAGATGGAGCCGGGTGGCACGACAGTCGACGGCGACCCCGCGGAGCCGCGACTGCGCGCCGACTGCGAGCGCTGCTTCGCGCTGTGCTGTGTGGCGCCCGCGTTCGCGGCATCGGCGGACTTCGCCGTCGACAAGCCCGCGGGTCGGCCGTGCGGCCACCTGGGGGTCGACTTCCGCTGCGGCATCCACGGCGCGCTGCGACAGCGGGGGTTCGCCGGCTGCGCCGTGTTCGACTGCTTCGGTGCGGGGCAGCGGCTCTCCCAGGTGACCTTCGGCGGGCGGGACTGGCGCGGTGACCCGGGCGTCGCCGGGGCGATGTTCGCCGCGTTCCCGGTGCTGCGGGCGCTGCACGAGCTGCTGTGGTACCTCGCCGAGGCGCTGCGGCTGCCTGCCGCCGACCCGGTGCGGGGCGAGTTGACGGCTGCGCGTGAGGACACCGCGCGCCTGGCCGCCGGGAGCCCGGCCGACCTGGTGGGACTGGACGTCGCCGCGCACCGGCGACGGGTCAACGAGCCGCTGCGCCGCGCCGCGGACCTGGCCCGGGCCGCCGCGGCGGGCGGCCCCGGGCCCGAGCACCGGGGGGCGGACCTGACCGGCCGGAGGCTGCGCGGCGCACGACTGCGCGCCGCCAGCCTGCGCGGCGCGCGTCTGCTGGCCGCCGACCTGCGCGGCGCGGACCTGACCGGGGCCGATCTGACCGGCGCGGACCTGCGGGGTGCGGACCTGGTGGGCGCCCGGCTGGCCGGGGCGCTGTTCGTGACCCAGGCCCAGCTCGACTCGGCGCGCGGCGACGCGACGACCACGCTGCCGCCCGGTCGGCGCCGGCCCGGCCACTGGCCCCGGCGGGCGGACGCGCCCGGCGACGCGCGTACCCGACGGCGACCCGGCTGACCCGCGTCGCCGACCACACGGCGCTGACTAACCACCGCGCGGCAGACACCGCGCCGACCCTCGTCGCGGCAGCGCGGCGCCGGCGTCCTATGTGGAGCCGCGACCCCCGGGCGCACGTCGTCCGCGCGCGCCGGACGGCACAGACGAACGTCGCTGCGAAGAGTAGTGTGGGAACTACTACCCGTTGTGGGGGTTTGCGGAGCGGTCCGATGGGGGCAGGGAAAGATCAGTACGTCGTGGCGCGCGGCGCCGCGGGAGCCGGTCGCCTAGTCCACGGAGACGACCGGGCGCGGGTCGGTCCGCGCCGCGGCTCCCTCGCGACGGTCGAGGGCGCCTTCCGCGCGACGTGGCCGGACGGCCGGGCGGTCTCGACCCGCCGCCGCACCGAAAGAGACATGCCATGACGCACCCCAAACTCCGCCACAACGGCGGCGGGAACGGCCCGCCGCCCGTGCTGGACCTTCGGTTGCTGGTCCTGCTGAGCCTCACGGGCTTCGTCGTGTGGCTCAGCCTCACCGAGCCCACGCTGGCCAGCGCCATGGTGCTGGGCCTGTCGGTCCTCTTCCTGCTGCACCAGATGACCCGCTGAGGCACCGGGCCCCGCACCGCCGGTGCTCACCGTGTCACGAAGTGGGCACCCGTGACACCGCGCCTTCGCTCACAGCGCCATCCGGACGGCCACCGTAACCACCAGCTGCAGCAGTGCCGCCGGGACCAGCACCAGCCAGCACAACCGCTGGAGCTGGTCCTCGCGCAGCCGGGGGTACGCCACCCGGAACCAGATGATCACAAACGACACGGCGAAGACCTTGAGCAGGGTCCACAGCCATCCCAGCTCGGCATCGGCGAACGGCCCGCGCCACCCGCCCAGGAACAGCACGGTCGTCAACGCCGCGATCACCACGATGCCGACGTACTCGGCCAGCAGGAAGAACGCGAAGCGCAGCCCGGTGTACTCGGTGAGGTAGCCGAAGACCAGTTCGGAGTCCGCGATCGGCATGTCGAACGGCGGTCGGCGGATCTCGGCCAGCCCGGCGAGGAAGAACACCAGCAGCGCGGGCGCCTGCCAGATCAGCCACCACGGCTGCCACGCCTCCACGATGCCGGGCAGCGACAGGGTGCCGGCGGCCATCGCCACCGACGCGGCCGCGAGCACCAGCGGCAGCTCGTACCCGAGCAGCTGGGCCGCCCCGCGCACGCCGCCCAGCAGGCTGTACTTGTTGGCCGACGACCAGGCCGCCATGAGCACGGCGACCACGCCCACGCCCATCACGGCGAGGACGAAGAACAGCCCGATGTCCAGCGGCTGGGCCACCAGGTCTCCGGGCCCCAGGGGAATGACCAGCAGGACCAGCAGGTACGGCAGCAGCGCGACCACCGGGGCCAGCCGGAACACCGGCCCGTCGGCGGCCCGCGGGGTGATGTCCTCCTTCTGCGCGAACTTCACCCCGTCGGCGATCAGCTGCGCCCAGCCGTGGAACGCGCCGGCGTACATCGGACCGAGCCGGCCCTGCATGTGCGCCATGACCTTGTGCTCCGCCTGGCCGACCAGCAGCGGCAGGGTCAGAAACGCGGCGAACACGGCGCCGACCCGGACGATCAACTCCACCCAGGCCGGCATCACGCCTCCCCGCCGGGCGACCGGGAGGCGGCCGGACCCCACTCCGCCGGGTCCGGCACCCCCGGCGGGCGCGTCGGCGCCCGCCGGGCCCCGCCGGCCTCGGACTCCCCCGGCTCCTTCGCGCCGGGCCAGGCCTTGACCACCCGGGAGGCCAGCACGAACTCCTTGCGCAGCGGATGGCCCTCGAACTCCGGCGGCAGCAGCAGCGGCGCCAGGCCGGGGTGCCCGGGAAAGTCGACGCCGAACATCTCGTGCGTCTCCCGCTCGTGCCAGGCGGCACCGGGGAAGACGTCGACCAGCGAGGCGACCGACGGCGCGTCCCGCGGCACCCGGGTACGCAGCAGCAGCCCGTGCCGGTGCCGGGTGGACCACAGGTGCGCGACCACCGCGAAGCCCTCGGCGAGCTCGTCCACGGCAGACAGCCAGTCGAAGAAGTCGCAGCGCAGCGCGGCGTCGTCGCGCGCCAGCCGGGCGGCCGGAAGCCACCGGTCGGCGGGCACGTCGACCGTGGCCCGGGCGTACCCCTGGCCACCGGAGACCGACGCGGCCGCCGCCGGCCCGACCAGCTCGACCAGCCGGGCCCCCACCTCGACCGGGGGCAGGGTCCGTACGTCAGCCGTCATGGGGGGATCCTATGGCCCCGGCGACGCACCGGGCCGCCGGAGCGGCCGGCGACCGGACTAACCGGCCGGAGGGCGCACGGGCGGCGCGGTGAGCGCCAGGGGGTCCGGCCGCGGCACGCCGCCGAGACCGGCGACCTCCCCGGCGATCTTCTCCTGGAGCCGCAGGATGCCGTGCAGCAGCGCCTCGGGACGTGGCGGGCAGCCCGGCACGTACACGTCCACCGGGATGAGCTGGTCCACGCCCTTGGTGACCGAGTAGGAGTCCCAGTACGGCCCGCCGCAGTTGGCGCAGGAGCCGAAGGAGATGACGTACTTGGGCTCGGGCATCTGGTCGTACAGGCGCTTGATCGCCGGCGCCATCTTGTCGGTCACCGTGCCGGACACCACCATCAGGTCGGCCTGCCGGGGCCCGTGCGCGAACGGGATCACTCCGAGCCGGATGAAGTCGTGGCGGCCCATGCTGGTGGCGATGAACTCGATGGCGCAGCAGGCGAGCCCGAAGTTGAAGACCCACAACGAGTAGCGCCGACCCCAGTTGAGCACGAACCGGATCGGCTCCCCGAGCACCGCCGGCAAGCCCGCCATGCCGGCCACCCTACCCGGCCGGCGGCCCCGGCGGCCCCGGCGACCGCGCCGGGCACCCGGCGGGTCCGCCGGTGGTCCCGCGGCGGCTCCGCCGGTGGCCCCGGCAGGGATGCCGGCCGGGGCCACCGCGACGATGGCGGTGTTCCCGCCCGCGGCCGGCGGGGTTGGTCATAGGCTGCGGCCCGTGAGCACTGACGCGTCGGGCCACACCCGCTCGACCGCGGTGCGCCCCGTCCGGCGGACCCGTCGCCGGGCGCCGTCGCGGGTGCCGGCCGGGGTCGCCGCAGGCCACCCGGCGACCGCGGAGGTGGGCCTGCGGATCCTGGCCACCGGCGGCTCGGCCGCGGACGCGGCGGTCGCCGCGATGCTGACCTGCTCGGTCGCCGAGAGCGTGCTGACCGGCGTGGGCGGCGGCGGGTTCGCCACCTACTACGACGCGGCCTCGCGCACCGTGACCTGTCTCGACTTCTTCTGCGCCGTCCCCGGCCTGGACGGAGACGCCGCGCGCGGGCCGATGGTGCCGATCGAGGTGTCGTTCGGCGGCGTGCCGCTCAGCTACTCGATCGGCGCGGCGAGCGTCGCGGTGCCCGGCGTCCCGGCCGGCTGCGGCGAGGTGCACGCCCGGTGGGGGCGGCTGCCGTGGCACCGGGTGGTCGCCCCGGCGATCACACTGGCCCGCACCGGGGTGCTGCTGCCGGCGGCCCAGGCGCGCACCCTGCCCCTGGTCGCGTCGGCGCTGGTGCCCGGGGAGGGTGCCGCCATCTACCAGCCCGGCGGGCGGCTGCTCGGCGGCGGGGACCTGCTGCGCCACCCGGGTCTCGACGTGGCGCTGGGCGCACTGGCCGAGGAGGGTCCGGCCGTGTTCTACACCGGCCGGTTCGGCCGGCTCATGGTGGACGTGGTGCGCGCGGGCGGCGGGGTGGTCGGCCCGGCCGACCTGGCCGCCTACCGGGTGTTGGAGCGCCCGGTCGAGCACGCCACGCTGGCCGGCGCGCACGTGTTCGCCCGGCACGACCTCAACGGCACCGTCGCCACCATCGCCGGCCTGCCGCCGGAGCTGCCGTCGATGGCCCGCCCCGACCGCGCGGTCGCCGTGGCGCGGGCACTGCGCACGTACGGGCGGCAGCGGCTGGGCGACACCACCAACGTCTCGGTGGTCGACGCCGACGGCAACGCCTGCGTGGCGACCACCACGCTGGGCATCGGATCCGGCGTGTGGCTGCCCGGCCTGGGCATCAACCTCAACTCGATGCTCGGCGAGGGCGAGCTGATCACCCCGGACCTGGCCCCCGGGCGGCGGATGCCGTCGATGATGTGCCCGCTGGTGGTGGTCGACGACGAGGGCGACCTGCTGGTGGCGGCCGGCTCGGCCGGCGCCTCGCGGATCCGCACCGCGCTGCTGGACACGCTGCTCGGGGTGCTGGTCGACGGGCTCGACGTACCCGCGGCGGTGGCCCGGCCGCGCTGCCACGTGGTGGACGGGGCGGTGCACGCGGAGCCGGCGTACCCGGAGGAGGAGCTGGCCGCGCTGGCCGCCGCCGGCTACCAGGTCACCCGGTGGCCGCAGCTGGACCACTACTTCGGCGGGGTCAGCGCCGTCGGCGCCGCGGGCGCGGCCGGTGACCCGCGCCGCGGCGGCGTCGGCCTGTTGGCCTAGTCCGGGATTGACCAGGCGTAGCGCGCCATGGGCACCCGCGGGCCGTCGAAGACCACTCCCTCGGCGGCCAGGAGGGCCCGGGCGCGCTGCTCGTGGCCCGGCGGCAGGCGGCCGGCGCTGTTGACCACCCGGTGCCAGGGCACGCCGCCGCCGTACCGGGCCATGATCGTGCCGACCAGGCGGGCCGAGGCGCGGCCGGACGCCTCCGCGAGGTGGTCGGCGATCGCGCCGTAGGTCACGACCCGGCCCGGCGGGATCCGCTCCACCAGCGTCAGGACCGCCTCGACGTACTCCTGCGGCGTCATGGGTGCCCACCATATGGCCCCGGCGTTATGGCCCCCGGCGCCCAGCCACCACAATGACGGGGTGCGGGATCAGGTGGCGTCGGCGCGGCGCGTGGTGGTGAAGGTGGGGTCCTCCTCGCTGTCCACGGCGTCCGGCGGGCTGGACCCGCTGCGGGTGGACGCCCTCGTCGACGTGCTCGCCGGCCCGACGGCGCGGGGGCGGGAGGTGGTGCTG
>DATMJT010000638.1:0-9192 GCA_035553735.1 Pilimelia sp. | reverse complement strand
CCGCCGGGGCGGGCCCCGGCACGGCCTGGTCGCGCGGCCTCCCCGGCGCTTCTGGCACGATCGGGTACGTGCTTCCCCCCACGTCACCCGGCGACCGGGACCCCTGGGCCGACGACGAGCCGATCGTCCGGTCCCGCCGCGGCGTGGTCGCCGACGCCTGGGACGACGACCCGGATCCGCCGCCGCGCCGCCCCCCGGCGGGCGCCGACACCGGCGAGCAGCCGCTGGTCGAGGTGCCGGTGGTCCCGGTGCGTCGGCTGCTGTCGCTGGCGGTGGCCGGCTTCGCCGCCCTGCTCACGATCGGCCTGATCTTCGGGGCCCAGACCGCAGGGCCGGGGCTGGCCCGGCTCCCGTACGCGGTGGTGGTCTTCGGGGTCCAGCTGTTCCTGATCCTGGCGTGGGCCATGGCCATGCGCCCGCCCGCCGTGGCGGTGGTGGCGGGCGTGTGCATCCTGGTCGCCGCCGGGGCCGACCTGGCCGCCGTGCTGCCCCCGGTGGCCACGATGGCCCCGCTGGGCTACGTGGCCGCCGGCGGCTTCGTGCTCGCCATGCTGGCGCAGCTGGTGCGGCGGGCCGACCGCATCCGGGTGACCGAGTCGCTCGGGTCCACCCTGGTCATCGTGGTCGGGGTGGTGGCCTTCGCCACGCTGATCCTGCTGACCCGGCTGCGCGGCGGCACCCAGGCGATCACCGTGTGCCTGGCCGCCACCGGGGCGGCGCTGGTGATCGCCCGGGTGGTGGACGCCGTGGCGCCGTGGCCGCGACTGGCCCCGCAGGTTCCCCGCGGCGCCCTGGGGGTGGTCGTGGGCGCGATGGCCGGCACGCTGGTCAGCGCCGCCCTGGGCAGCTTCATCTACGGGTTCACCCCGGTCAACGGCGCGATCGTCGGGGTGGTGTCCGCCGGCGCGGCGGTGCTCGCCGACCTGGGGGCCGGCTACGCCGAGGCGGGCCGGGAACTGGCCGGCGACCCGCCGACGATGTGGCTGGCCCGGCACATGCAGGGGCCCCTGGGCGGCTTCGCGCTGTCCGCGCCGGTGGCCTATGCCACGAGCGTGCTGGTGCTGGGGTCCTGAACGCCGGCGCAGGCATGGCGGCACTGCGGACCGGGTAGACAGAGCACAGTCCCGCGGCGGGGCGGCGGGCGGCGCACGGAGCACAGGCCCGTCGGCGGACGGACAGAGCACGGCCCGTCGGCGGGCGCGGACGGCTCGGCGGCGGTCCGGTCCCGCTGCCGGGGCCCGCCGGGATGGTCGACAGTGGCAGGAGGTTGCCGTGGCACGCGCCGAGGTGGACGACCAGCCCCGCCGGCGCCGCGGCCGGCGATGGGGGACCGGCCTGCTGGTCGTACTCCTGCTGCTGGGCGGGTTGCTGGTCGCCGCCGACCGCATCGGCGCGCGGGTGGCCGAGGACCGCATCGCCGCGGAGGTCGAGCAGGAGCTCGCCGCGCGCGACGCCCGCGCCGGCGGCATGGACGTGGCCGTCGAGGGCGTGCCGTTCCTCACCCAGGTGCTGCGCGGTCGCTACGAGTCGGTGCGCATCCGGCTCACCGAGCTGACCGGCCCGGTGGGCGGCGACACCGTGCGGGTGCCCAGCCTGGACGTGCGGGCCGCCAACGTCCGCGCCAGCCTCGAACAGCTGCGCAGCGGACGGGGGGAGGCGGTCGCCGAGACCGTGGACGGCACCGCGACCATCGGCTACGACAGCGTGGCCACGCTGCTCAACCAGCCGCAGGTGCAGCTCGCCGAGCGCGCCGGCCGGCTGGTGGTGAGCGCGCCGCTGACGCTGGCGGGGCAGCGGTACACGCTGTCGGGCGAGGCGGAGATCCGGGCCGTCGACGGCAAGATCCAGTTGCGCGTCGCGCGGCTCGACGCGCCCGGCCTCCCCAACGACCCGCGGGTGCAGGGGCTGATCACCGCGTACGCCGGTCAGTTCACCGTCACCGTTCCGCTGCCGGCACTGCCGTTCGGGCTGACGGTGCGCGAGGTGCGGGCGCTGCCGGAGGGCCTGCGGGTGGTGGCGCAGGCGGTCGACGTCCCGCTGAACGCCCAGCGCTGACCCGGTCGCGGCCGGCGACGTGCGGGGTGATCGGCGGCACCCGTCGAGCCCTGGGCTGGTCCCCGGCCGGCTGGTAGGCTCCCTGGCCATGGGCACGCTGCTCACCAAGCGGCGCGCGGTCGACCTGTGCCGCGTGGCCACCTGCCTGTGTCGCCCCGCCATCTGACGGCGGGGCTCGTCCGCGTACCCAACCAGTCACGCCCGTAGCGGCGCCGTCGCACGTACCCGAGATCCGTCAGCCCTGGGTCCCGCGCGCTGCGACCTATCCTCGCGCGGTGGCTCATCCACCCTCATCAGGGAGTGAAACGCATGAGTCGCGACACCGCACTGGTCTCGGCCGACTGGGCCGAGAAGAACCTCGACGCCCCGGGCGTCGTCTTCGTCGAGGTCGACGAGGACACCAGCGCATACGACGCCGGCCACATCCCCGGCGCGGTCAAGCTGGACTGGAAGACCGACCTGCAGGACCCGATCCGCCGTGACTTCGTCAACCGCGAGCAGTTCGAGCGGCTGCTCTCGGAGCGCGGCATCGCCAACAGCGACACGGTCATCCTGTACGGCGGCAACAACAACTGGTTCGCGGCGTACGCGTACTGGTACTTCAAGCTGTACGGCCACGGCGACGTCAAGCTGCTCGACGGCGGCCGCAAGAAGTGGGAGCTGGACGCCCGGCCGCTCAGCCGTGACGCGGTGAGCCGCCCGGCCACCCAGTACACCGCCCAGGAGCCCGACACCTCGATCCGCGCCTTCCGCGACGAGGTGGTGCAGGCGATCGGCGCCAAGAACCTGGTCGACGTGCGCTCCCCCGACGAGTACGCCGGTCGCCTGCTGGCCCCGGCCCACCTGCCGCAGGAGCAGGCGCAGCGCGCCGGGCACATCCCGACCGCGATCAGCGTGCCGTGGTCCAAGGCCGCCAACGAGGACGGCACCTTCAAGTCCGACGACGAGCTGCGCGCCATCTACGGCGAGGCGGGTCTCGACGGCAGCAAGCCCACGATCGCGTACTGCCGGATCGGCGAGCGCTCCTCGCACACGTGGTTCGTGCTGCGCGAGCTGCTGGGGCACGCCGACGTGAAGAACTACGACGGTTCCTGGACCGAGTACGGCTCGCTGGTCGGCGTGCCGGTGGCATTGGGCGACGAGCCCGGGAAGGCCTGACCATGACGACCCCCACTCCCGCCCCCACCGCCGCCGGCTGCGCGGCGCCGGACCAGGCCGCCCCCCTGCCGGCCAGCGTCGACCTGGAGAAGGAGACCGTCATCACCGGCCGGGTCGTCGCCGCGGCCGGGGAGCCGGTGGCCGGCGCGTACGTCCGGCTCCTCGACGGTTCCGGTGAGTTCACCGCCGAGGTGGTGACCTCGGCCGCCGGCCAGTTCCGCTTCTTCGCCGCGCCGGGCACCTGGACGCTGCGCGCGCTGTCGCGGCAGGGCAACGGCGATGCCACGGTCACGGTGCAGCGCGGCGTGAACGAGGTCGCGGTGTCCGTCGCCAACTGACGCAGGCCGCGTGACACCGGCGCCGCCACGGGTGGCGCCGTACTCCGGGCGCCCGCCGCGATCGCGGCGGGCGCCCGGAGTGTGTCGGGCGGGGCAACCGGTCCGGCACGGCTCCCGGCACATCGGCCCGGCCGGGGCGCCGGGAGCCGGGGTCAGCCGCGGCACGCGCCTCTCGCGGCGCCGCTGGCCCGCCGACGCCGCCGTCCCGCCCGGGCGGCGAGGCCCGCGGCCCGGGTGCCGGGCGCGGTGGGCGCGTGCCACCATGGCGGCGTGACCACGCCCCGATCCGTCTCTCCGGCCGCCGCGGCGCCCGGCGCGGCCGCAGCCCAGGGCCCGGCCGCGGCGCCCGGCCCGGCCGCGGAGCCCTACCCGGCCGCAGCCCAGGGCCCGGCCGCGGCGCCCGGCCCGGCCGGGGAGCCCCACCCGGCCGCAGCCCAGGGCCCGGCCCCGGACCCGGCTCCGGCCGCGCCGGCTCGTCCTCCGGCCGGAACCGGGACACCGACGGCCGGGCCGCGGCCGGTGCGGCCCCGGTGGCTGGCCGTCGGGGCCGCGGCGTGGGGCCTGCTGCTGCTGGGGTTGGCCGTGCTCTCCGCCCACCGCAGCCCCCCCACGGTGCGGGAGCAGCGGGCCGTCGGGCAGGCCGCGCCGGTGGTCGACCGGGCGATCGGCGAGCTGGTCGCCGCGGCCGGTCCGGACGCGGCACCGGTGGTCGGCCCGCGGCGGCTGACCACCGGGTGCCGGCTGACCTCGGCCTGGGCGGGTGCGGCCGTGGACCGGTCGGTCACGTTCCACGTGGCCGAGACCGACGGCCCCGCCCTGCTGGACCGGATCGCCGCCGGGCTGCCCGCCGGCCACCGGGCGCGGGTGTCGCACCGCGCCGGGCGGGACGGGCACGCCCTGCGCGCCGACGCCGGGGAGTTCGTCACCGTGACCGGGGGCGTGACCTCCGCCGGCGTGGTCTCGCTGACCGCGTCGAGCGGCTGCCGGCCGCCCTCACCGGGCTTGCCGGCGGGCCGGGCGGGTGCCGGGCCCGACACCCGGCCCGACGCCGGCCAGCCCACCGATGCGGCCCCGGTCCGGCTGCTCACCGGACTGGGCGCGGCGGCCGTCACCGGCCAGGCCGGCGAGTCCGTTCCGTGCCCCGGTGGCGGGCGGGCGTACACGGCGCGCGCCTTGGGCCGGGGCGCCCCCGCGGCGGCCGCGCTCGAGCGGGCCGCCGGGCCCGGCGCCGTGGTGATCGTCGCCCGCCCCGACCGGTACGTCTACCGCGCCGGAGCGCAGCGCGTCGTCGTGTGGGCCGACGGCGACGAACTCACCGCCACGGTCACGACCGGCTGCTGAGCGCGGTCGTCGGCGGTGCCGGCGGGCGCCGGTCGCGCCGGGTGGGCACACTGGTGCCGTGGATCTCACCGACACCGAATCCCTCGTCGTCTTCCTCAGCGGGCTCGCCGTCGCCGTCGGCGTGATCGGCATCGTCGTGCCCGTCCTGCCCGGCCTGCTGCTGTGCTGGCTGGGCGTGCTGGCCTGGGCGATCCTGGGCGAGGGGGGCTGGGGCAGGTGGCTGGCGCTGGGCGTGGCCACGCTGATCGCCGCCGCGGGGGTGCTGGTCAAGTACCTCTGGCCCGGCCGCAACCTCAAGCGCACCGGCGTGCCGAACCGGTCCCTGGTCGTCGGGGGGGTGCTCGGACTGGTGGGGTTCTTCGTGATCCCGGTGGTGGGTCTGCTGATCGGCTTCGTGCTCGGGGTGTGGCTGGCCGAGCGGCTGCGGCTCGGCGACGGCGGGCGGGCCTGGCCGTCGACGTGGGCCGCGCTCAAGGCGGTCGGCCTGGCGATGCTGATCGAGCTGGCGGCCGGGCTGGGCGTGGCGGCCGTGTGGCTGGCGGGCGTCCTGTTCGCCTGACGCCCGCGTGGGCGGCCGGTCGCTCCCGGTTCCGCGCTTAAGCCGAATTTAAGGTACCTCCGTCACCTCACTAATCACCCGGATTCCGTTCTCGGTTCGCTTGACGGACGCAATTTCGCGCACCCATACTGGCGCCACTTCCCGAGGAACGGGCGCGGCCGGCGGAATGCAATGCCTGGTCAGCGGGCCCAAGGCGGGTGACGCAGCGCCTTTACGGAATGTTGGAAGGTGATGACAGTCAGGCACGGCAGGGTGGGCGTACACCGCCGTCGCGGGCGGTCCTGGGAATTCGCCGTGGCGCAGTTGCGCCGGATCGTCGACTCGTGGCGCGAGCGCGAATTGCGGCTGCGGTCGGCGTTCGTCGCGCAGATGGATCCCGGGATCGGCGGCGCGCGGCGGCTGGCCTACCTGCTGTACGGGGACTGGACCGCCGCCGACGACGCCGTGCGGCGGGCGGTGCGCGCGGCGGTGCCGCGGTGGTGGCGCCCCCGCCGGTCCGTCACGCCGGTCGAGGAGGTGCTGGGCGACGCCGTGGTGCGCGGCTACCTCGCCCCGGCCCGCCTGCCCTGGCCCGACCCGGGCCGCGCGACGCACCCGCCCGGCGTGCGGCCGCTGCTGATGACGACCCTCGACGACCTCAGCCCGCGGCAGCGGGCCGTCCTGGTGTGCCGCCACTACCGCCGCCTCGACCAGGCCGCGACCGCCGCGCTGGTGCGGGCCACCGAGATGCTCGTGGCCGCCGAGCTGATGGCCGCCACGGGCATCGTCGGCGCCAGCGTGGACCGGCTGCGCGCCGCGGCCGCGGCCGGAGACGACCGGGGCTTCGTGGTGGTCGGCGAGGTGGTCGACGCGGGCGGGAGCACATCGTGACCGAGGAGGCGCTGCGCATCCTGCTGCGCGAGCTCGCGGCCACGCCGCCACCGGCCGGCTCGCTGCCCACCGCGGCGCTGTTCGACCGGCAGCGCCGCCGGTCCCACGCACTCACCGCGGCCGGGCTGGCCGTGCTGGTGGTCCTGGCCCTGCTGCTGTGGTGAGCCGCCGGCCCCGCGCCGACAGCGGCCGCCGGCCCCGCGCCGACGGCGGCCGCGGGCCGCGCCGGCCCACGGCGGTGCGGTGGACGGGCGTCAGGGCAGGACGACCACCTGGGTGCCCGGGACGATCTCGTCCAGCAGCAGCCGCTGCCCGGCCTTGGGCACCTGCACGCAGCCGTCCGAGCTGTTGCCGCCGAACGTGTTCTGGTACCAGCTGTGGATGCCGATGTGGGCGCCGCGCAGGGCCGGCGGCACCGAGTACGGGTCGTCCGGCACGGCGCCCAGTGCCAGCACGTCCAGCCCCGCGTACACGTGGCTGGTCGGGCGGCCCCGGCCCAGCACGAAGGTCCGGCCGAGCGGCGTCGGGCTGACGTCCGAGCCGATACTCACCGTCCAGGACTTCTGCGCGACGCCGTCGCGTACCCAGGTGAGCTTGTGCCGCTTGCGGTGGACGAGGATCTGGTCACGCAGCGGCGTCGTGGCCCATCCGGCCGGCGGCAGCCAGCCGATGGTCCGGTTGCCCGAGGGCAGCAGCACGGCGACCCAGCCGGAGCGGCGCTGCACGATGGGCACGGTCACCGGCACGCCGCTGATCTCCGGGGTGAGGTACGCGCGGGGCCGTCCGCCCGGCGCGTCGTAGACCGCCAGCTTGGTCAGCACCCGGGCGCCCTCGGTGAGCTGCTCCGTGGACATGGGGGTCGGGTCCGGCGGGAAGCCCTTCGGCAGCGGCAGCAGGTACTCGATGACGGGCAGCCCGGCCGGCGGGCGGCGGGCACGCGGCACGCTGGGGCTGGCGCTGGGCGAGGCGGCCGGGCTCCCGGTGGGCTGTGCCGCGGCGGCCGGCGCCGGCGGTGGCGCCGCGCCCGTGCCGTCGCCGCGCGGCGGCGCCGCCGAGCCGGCCCCGGCGACGGCGACCATGACCAGCGCCAGCGGTACGGCGACGCGGCGCGACACGCGACGGGCCCGGATGCCGGGCGAGCCAGGGTCGGACACGCCGTCCATCCTAGGCGCGGGCACCCGCGACGTCCGCCAACCGTCCGGAGCCGCCCCCTGGCCGGAGCGCGACGGCGCACCGCCCGCCCGGGGCGAAACCGGCCGGACGTCGACCTCCGATCGCGAGACGGGGCCGGCGACCGCGGCGCGCGCTAGCGACCGCCCCCGAGGGCCAGCTGAGCCAGGCGTACGCCGGCCGCGGCCGCGGCGAGGCCGAGAACGAGGGTCAGCAGCACGTAGCCCAGCGCTGCGCCGCCGCGCCCGGCGCGCAGCAGCGCCACGGTCTGGACGGAGAAGGCCGAGTAGGTGGTGAAGGCGCCGAGGAAGCCGACCGTCACCGCCGTCGCCAGGGTGGCCGGCAACCTGACGGCGCCGTACTCCACCAGCAGCCCCGCGAGGAAGGAGCCCGCCACGTTGATCGCGAGGGTGGGCCACGGCCAGCCGCTCGGCCCGGCCAGCACCCCGACACCGTACCGCGCTACGGCGCCCAGGGCTCCGGCGGCGGCGATGGCCAGGAGCGTCACCCCGCCAGGCTAGCCGGGTCCTCGAAGGTGCAGACGACCGCGGTGGCGTCGTCGTGGCGCTTGTACCGCGGCCGGGCCCGGCCGTCGCGGTCCGCCCGTTCGGCGCGGCGGACCATGCGGATCAGCGCCCGCGGCCCCTGCGAGCTGAGCACGTCGAGCAGGGCGCGCCAGTCCAGCAGCCCGTAGCTGTCCACCGCGCACGCCGCGCCGTCGGTGAGCAGGGCCGCCCGACGCACCCGGGCGGGCCCGGTGAGCGGCGCAACGCCGGTGATCGCGTGGTGGGCGGCGGCCGGGTCGGCGGCCGCGATCCAGTAGCCGTGCGGCCGGTTGGTCAGGCGCCGCTGCGCGGCCACGGCCGCGCGCAGCCGGGCCGCGTGCTCCGGGCTGCCCAGCGGAGCCGCGCCGGCCAGCGCGGCCGCCCTGATCTCGGCGACCGCGGCGTCGAACCGGGCGTCGGTGAGCGCCCGCACCTCGCCGCCCTGCTCCAGCACCAGCGTGGTGTCGCACAGGATCAGGTAGTCGAGGTGCGCGGCACCCGGCCGCCGGGTCCGGTGCGGGAGCGCCCGGCGACCGGCACCGGTGGCGCCGTCCGGTCGCCGCCGCAGCAGGCCCACGGTGGCCGCCGGCGTGCCCGGGTGCTCCAGGTCACAGGAGTCCCCGTGGTCGCCGCGGACCGCGCGGATCGCCGCGGCCAGCAGCTCCGCCAGCGGGTCGTCCGGGGCGCTCCGCACCGCCTCGGCCAGCCGGGCCGCGAGCCGACGCACGTACCAGGCGGGACCGTGCCCGCAGCCGGTGTCCAGCCCGGTCGGCGCGGTCACCCCGTCCAGCACGCCCACCAGCGGCCCGGCCCGCAGTGCCCGGTCCTCGTTCTCGGGGCGCCCGGGGGCCGCCACCGACGCCATGCGTACCCTCATCCGTCCTCCCGTCCGCCGTCGACCGGCACCTCGCCGCGGCCGGTCCGGCCGGGCGGTGCGTCCCCGCGCCGGTCCACCGCCGTTGTACCGCCGGCCGTGAGCCGCCGCAGCCGCGGCAGGCGTGACGGACCCCACGGGTCCGACCCGCCCGGCCGCGCCCGGACGGGCATGACGGAACGCGGGTTCGGGTGCGAGGATGCCCGCGGGCCCGAGGCGGCCCGACCGCGCCGACCGCGCCGACGGCGGCCGGGTGCGCCGACGGCGCCGACGGCGGCCGGG
>DATMJT010000637.1:0-6125 GCA_035553735.1 Pilimelia sp. | reverse complement strand
CTGTACGACGTGTCGGTGGTCGCCGGGCACAGCGTCGGCGAGCTGGGCGCCGCAGCGCTGGCCGGGGTGCTGAGCCCGGAGGCCGCGGTCACCCTGGCCGGCATCCGCGGCCGGGAGATGGCCGCGGCCTGCGCGCTGGAGCCGACCGGCATGGCCGCCGTACTCGGCGGCGAGCCGGCGGAGGTGGCGGCCGCCGTCGAGGCGTACGGGCTGCACGCGGCCAACCACAACGGCGCCGGCCAGCTCGTCGTCGCCGGGGCGGCCGAGGCGCTGGACAAGTTCGCCGCCCAGCCGCCGGCCAGGGCCCGGGTGAAGCGGCTGCCGGTCGCCGGGGCGTTCCACACCCCGTACATGGCGCCGGCCGAGCAGGCCCTGGCCGCCGTGGCCGGCGGCATCACCCCGGCCGACCCCGCCCGGATCCTGCTGTCCAACCTCGACGGCGCGGCGGTCAACGACGGCGCGGAGCTGCTGCACCGCCTGGTCCGGCAGGTCACCGCCCCGGTCCGCTGGGACCTGTGCCTGCGCAGCCTCGCCGACCTCGGGGTCACCGCGGTGCTGGAGCTGCCCCCCGCGGGCACCCTCGCCGGCCTGGTCAAGCGCGAGCTCAAGGGCGAGTCCGCGCCGGAGATCCTCACCCTGAACACCCCCGACGACCTGCCCGCCGCCCGCGACCTCATCGCCCGGCACGGCGCGGCCCCCAGCCACGAGCCCGCCCCGCAGTTCCGCGTCGTGGTGGCCGGCACGGCCGGCGCGTTCGCCCCCGCCGAGGACCTGCACGAGGGCGAGAGCGTGGTCGCCGGCCAGGTGATCGGGCACGTCGCCACCCGGCAGGGCCAGGTGGCCGTGACAGCGCACGAGTCCGGCGTCCTCACGGAGTGGCTGGCCCATCACGACGACCCCGTGGCGGCCGGGCAGCCGCTGGCGCGCATCGGAGGACACCTATGACGCCGGTGACCGGCTCCCGGATCGTCTCGCTCGGCTACTACCAGCCCTCCCGGGTGCTCACCAACGACGAGCTGTCCCAGATGGTCGACACCAACGACGCGTGGATCCGCGACCGGGTGGGCATCGCCAGTCGGCGCATCGCCGAGAGCGAGTCGGTGGCCGACATGGCGGTCTCGGCCGGCGGCAAGGCGCTGGCGGCGTCCGGGCTGAGCGCCGCCGACATCGACCTGGTGATCGTGGCGACCTGCTCCTCGGCCGACCGCTGCCCCAACGTGGCCTCCCGGGTCGCCGCCCGGCTGGGCATCCCCGCACCCGCGGCGATGGACCTCAACACCGCCTGCTCCGGCTTCTGCTACGGCCTGGCCAGCGCCGACCACGCGATCCGGGCCGGCGCCACGCGGCACGCCCTGGTGATCGGCGCGGAGCGGCTCTCCGACATGGTGGACTGGACCGACCGGTCGACCTGCGTACTGTTCGGCGACGGCGCCGGCGCGGCCGTGGTCAGCCCGACCGGTCCCGGCCAGGAGCCCGGGATCGGCCCGGTGGTGTGGGGCTCGGCGCCGGACAAGGGCGACGTGCTCACGATCGAGGGGTGGCAGCCGTCGATCGTGCAGGAGGGCCAGGCGGTGTTCCGCTGGGCCACGACGGCGCTGGCGCCGCTGGCCCTGCGCACCTGCCAGGCCGCCGGCGTCGACCCGGCCGACCTCGCCGCGTTCGTGCCGCACCAGGCCAACACCCGGATCATCGACGGCATCGTCAAGCGGCTCGGCCTCACCGACGCGATCGTGGCCAAGGACATCGTCGAGTCGGGCAACACCTCGGCGGCCAGCGTGCCGCTGGCGCTGGCCAAGATGGTCGAGCGGCGGGAGGTGCCGACCGGCGCCCCGGTGCTGCTGTTCGGCTTCGGCGGCGGCCTGACGTACGCGGGACAGGTCATCCGCTGCCCCTGACCCGCCGCACCGGCACCCGCAAATGACTCCCGGCCGCCCCGCGCGCCGGCGAGGACCCACACAGGAGAGAGGAAACACCGCGCATGAGCAGCCGTGAGGAGATCACCGCCGGGCTCGCCGAGATCCTGGAGGAGGTCGCCGGGGTCAGCCCCGACGACGTCTCCGAGGAGAAGTCGTTCACCGACGACCTCGACGTGGACTCGCTGTCCATGGTGGAGGTCGTGGTGGCGGCCGAGGAGAAGTTCGGCGTGAAGATCCCGGACGACGAGGTACAGAACCTCAAGACGGTGGGCGACGCGGTGTCGTACATCGAGAAGGCCGCCTGAGAAAAGGTTGATCTGACCGTGAGCACGCCTGACGTCGTCGTCACCGGGCTCGGCGCGACGACCCCGCTCGGCGGGGACGTCGCGTCCACCTGGGACGCCATGCTCGCCGGCCGGTCCGGGGTGCGCCCGCTCACCCAGGAGTGGGCCGCCCAGCTGCCGGTGCGCATCGCCGCCGACCTGGTCGAGGACCCCGCCGCCCGGCTCGACCGGGTCAAGCTGCGCCGGCTGGACCGCTCCGAGGCGATCGCGCTGATCGCCGCCCACGAGGCCTGGACCGACGCGGGCCTGGCCGACGGGGTCGACCCGCAGCGGCTGGCGGTGAGCGTCGGCTCCGGCATCGGCGGCGCCCAGACGCTGCTCGCACAGGACGACATCCTGGAGGCCAGCGGTCCCCGCCGGGTCTCGCCGCACACCGTGCCGATGCTCATGCCCAACGGACCGGCGGCCTGGGTGGGGCTGGAGCTGGGCGCCCAGGCCGGCGTGCACTCGGTGGCCAGCGCCTGCGCCACCGGCGCCGAGGCCATCGCGCTCGGCCTGGACATGATCCGGGCCGGTCGCGCCGACGTCGTGGTGGCCGGCGGCACCGAGGCCGTGATCCACCCGCTGCCGATCGCCGGCTTCGCGTCCATGCGGGCGATGTCGACCCGCAACGACGACCCGGAGCGCGCCTCCCGGCCGTGGGACCGCGCCCGGGACGGCTTCGTGCTCGGCGAGGGCGCGGCCGTGGTGGTGCTGGAGCGCGCCGACCACGCCGCGGCCCGCGGCGCCCGGGTCTACGCCCGGCTGGCCGGCGCCGGGCTCACCTCCGACGGGTACGACATCGTGCAGCCGCACCCGGAGGGGCTGGGCGCGATCCGGGCGATCGACCGGGCCCTGGCCGACGCGGGCGTCAGCCGCACCGACATCACCCACGTCAACGCGCACGCCACGTCCACCCCGGTCGGCGACCTCGCCGAGATCGCGGCGCTGCGGGCGGCCGTCGGGGACCACCCCGTACTCACCGCCACCAAGTCCATGACCGGACACCTGCTCGGCGCCGCCGGCGCCCTGGAGTCGATCGCCGCCATCCTGGCCATCCGCGACAGTGTCGTGCCGCCGACCATCAACCTCGACGACCCCGACGAGGGGCTTACCCTCGACGTCGCGGCCCACAAGGCCAGGCCGCTGGAGATCCCGGCCGCGCTGAACAACTCGTTCGGCTTCGGCGGGCACAACGTCGCCCTCGTCTTCACCCGGCCGTGACCGGCGGTGCGGCCCGACCCGGGCCGGACCGGCCACCGCGCCGAAACCGCGTCCGCGACCGCAGGAGGCAGCCGTGACCACCACTTCCGTCATCCCCGACCAGTCCGCCGCCGACTACCGCGACCCGGAGGTGCGGCTGCGGGCGCTGTTCGACGCCGGCACCCTGCGGCTGCTGGTGCCCCGGGACGACTCCGGCGTGCTGTGGGCCCGCGGCGAGATCGACGGCACGCCGGCGATCGCCTTCGCCACCGACGCCACGAAGATGGGCGGCGCCATGGGCACCCAGGGCTGCCGGCACATCGTGGACGCCATCGACGCCGCCGTGCGGGAGCGGGTGCCGGTGCTCGGGCTGTGGCACTCCGGCGGCGCCCGGCTGGCCGAGGGCGTGGTCGCGCTCGACGCGGTCGGCCAGGTCTTCGCCGCCATGGTGCGCGCCTCGGGGCGGGTCCCGCAGATCTCGGTGGTGCTCGGCCCGGCGGCCGGCGGTGCGGCGTACGGCCCCGCACTGACCGACATCGTGGTGATGAGCGGCGCCGGGCGGATCTTCGTCACCGGGCCCGAGGTGGTGCGCAGCGTCACCGGCGAGCAGGTGGACATGGAGCGCCTCGGCGGCCCCGAGCCGCACGGCCGCCGCTCCGGCGTGGTGCACGTGACCACCAAGGACGACGACAGCGCGTTGGCGCAGGCCCGGGCGCTGGCCGGGCTGCTGGGCCACCAGGGCCGGATCAGCGTCGCCGACGTCACCGACGGCGACGGGCACGACCTGGCCGCCCTGATGCCGGCCGAGGCCAACCGGGCGTACGACGTCAAGCCCGTGGTCAAGGCGCTGCTGGACGCCCCCGGCGTGGAGCTGCACGCCAAGTGGGCGCCCAACGTCGTCACCACGCTCGGTCGCTTCGCCGGGCGCACGGTCGGCGTGATCGCCAACAACCCGCTGCGGCTCGGCGGCTGCCTGGACGCCTCCAGCGCCGAGAAGGCGGCCCGGTTCGTGCGGATGTGCGACGCGCTCGGCGTGCCGCTGGTCGTGCTGGTCGACGTGCCCGGTTACCTGCCCGGCCTGGGCCAGGAGTGGGACGGCGTGGTGCGCCGCGGCGCCAAGCTGCTGCACGCCTTCGCCGAGGCCGTGGTGCCGCGGGTGACCCTGGTGACCCGCAAGGCGTACGGCGGGGCGTACATCGCGATGAACTCCCGGTCCCTGGGCGCCACCGCGGTGTTCGCCTGGCCGAGCGCGGAGGTCGCGGTGATGGGCGCCTCGGCGGCGGTGAACATCCTGCACCGCAAGAAGCTGGCCGCCGCCCCGCCGGAGGAGCGGGAGGCGCTGCGCGCCCAGCTCGTCGAGGAACAGACCCGGGTGGCCGGCGGCGTGGGCCGGGCTCTGGAGATCGGCGTGGTGGACGAGGTGATCGAGCCGCACGAGACCCGGCGCCGGATCGCCGAGGCGCTGGCCGCCGCTCCCCCGGCCCGCGGCGCCCACGGCAACATCCCCCTCTGACCGCCCCGGTTCGCCCACACCTGCCCGCTCTCGCCGAGCCCGCCCGACGACACACCGTCGGGCGGGCTCGCCGGTTGCCGCCGGTCGGCGGTGACCGTCGTTCCGGACCGCCCGGGGGTGGCTACCGGCAGGTGGTGCGGGGCAGGCCGCGCACGGGCACCGGGGAGCGGCCCTCGGGCTTGGCCCGGCCGGCGAGCACGTCGGCCAGGGCCGCCATGGACAGCCGGGTGGAGGAGTACGTGGCCAGCAGCACCGGCGACGTCGACCCGGCCAGCACGTAGGGGGTGTCCATGGCCACCGTCGCCGTCGCGTCGCGCCGCAGGTCGCCGGCGCCGTCGCCGTAGCCCACCAGGTGCACCACGGTGCGGGCGCCGTCCTCGACCCGCACCCCGCGCTCGCGCAGCGCCGCCACCAGCCAGTCGCGGGTCCGCTCGCGGCCCTTCGACGCCGACACGGCCACCGGGCCGGACAGCCGAACCGGACAGGCGCCGCGCAGCTGGGTGAGCGCCGCCCGGTTCAGCGCGCCCACCGCGGCGGCGTGCTCCGGGCGCTCCAGCACCGACAGGTCGCCGGGCGGCGGCCGGTCACCCAGCCGGTACTTCAGGGTCAGCACCCGGGTCACCGCCTCCACCAGGCGCGGCCTGGGCAGCCGTCCCTCGCGCAGCGCCTCGGTCAGCCCGGCGTGCACCGCCGGCAGGTCCGGCGGCATGAGCAGCACGTCGTTGCCGGCCAGCAGGGCCCGCAGCGCGGCCTCGGCCGGCGGCCAGCGCTTGGCCGGCGCCATGTTGAGCGCATCGGTGACCGCGACCCCGCCGAACTTCAGCTTGCCGCGCAGCAGGTCGGTCATCACCTTGCGGGAGAACGTCGCCGGCACGCCGCCGTCGACCGCCCTGACGTCGAGGTGGCCCGACATGACCAGGAAGGCGCCGGCCGCGATGCCCGACCGGAACGGCGGCAGGTCGGCCCGCTCCAGGGCGGCGCGGTTCTGCCGCAGCACCGGCAGGTCGGTGTGGCTGTCGGCGCCGGTGTGGCCATGCCCGGGGAAGTGCTTGAGCGTGGCCGCCACCCCGGCCCCCTGCAGGCCCCGCACCGCGCCGGCCACCTGCGCGCCGCCGCGGGCCGGGTCGGCGCCGAAGGAGCGGGAGCCGATCGGGCCGGCGCCGCCGGCCC
>DATMJT010000636.1:0-15725 GCA_035553735.1 Pilimelia sp. | reverse complement strand
CCCGCCGCCCCCGCCGGCTGCGCGGCTACTCGGGTCCGGGACCCGACCCGCGTGACCCGCAGCCGTTCTCGGCCGTGCTCGCCCGGCTGGTACAGGCCCGCGGCTGGCAGCGGCCGGCGGCCGAGGCGACCGTCTTCGGTGCCTGGGAGCGGGTGGTCGGGTCGGACGTGGCCAAGCACAGCCGCCCGGTGAAGCTGGCCGACGGCGAACTGACCGTGGAGGCCGAGTCCACGGCGTGGGCCACTCAGCTGCGGCTGCTGGCCGCCTCGCTGATCCGACGGATCGCGGCGGAGATCGGGCCCAACGTGGTCACCAGGCTGCACATCCACGGCCCGGCCGCACCGTCCTGGCAGCGCGGGCCCCGCCGGATCCCCGGGCGCGGACCGCGCGACACCTACGGCTGACCGGCCGGCGGTCAGGCGCCGACGCCGCGCGCGGTGCGAGGGCCGCGCGCGCCGCTGCCCGCCGCCGCGCGCCGCCAGGGCTGCCGGACCGTGAGGGCTGCCGCGCCGCCAGGGCTGCCGGCGCACCGGTGCCGGACGGGCCGGCCTCTCCGCGCCCGGGTCAGTAGTCGGCGTACACCGCGAAGCCGCGATCGGCGCAGCGGCGGTAGAACCGGGCCAGTACCGCCAGCTCCGAGCGGGAGAAGCTCCAGGTCGGGGCCGCCCCGGACTCGTCCCGCAGGGCCGCCAGCCGGCTGTCCAGCCAGCGCAGCTGCTGCTCCGCCAGCCGGCCGCCGGACAGCGCCGCGCGCAGCACGGCGCCCACCGTGTGGAAGGTGACCGCCTCCCCGTACGGCTCGTGGCCGGCGACGAAGCGCTCCAGCCCGCCGGCGATCCAGGCGCAGCCGTCGGGGTCGATGACCGGGTCCTCGTCCTCCTGCGCGGCCTCCGTGGCGTACAGCACGCCGGGCAGGCCGAGCAGCAGGTCCACCAGCCCCGTGTACGCGTTGGCCCGCACCGTGCCGGTCCGCGCGATGTACCCGGCCAGGGCCGCGGTGGGCGCGGCGATGCCGGGCGCGTCGGCCAGCCCGGCGAAGTCCACGAACGCGGCCGGGGCGACCGGCTCGTAGAACCGGCCCGTGCGCGGCCACTGCACGGCGACGTTGTCCAGCCCCATCGGGGGTCACCCTTCCTGAGCGCACGTCCTGAGCGCACCTGCGTGCGGGTCCCCGCCGCCCGCGCCGGGCGAGGGTACGGCACCGGGTGCCCTTCGCGCGACCCCGCCGGCCCGGACGCGCCGGGGCCAGCACACCGCGCCGCCCGGAGCGGCCCGGCCCGTGTGGGGGGAGTCGCGGAGCGCGCGATTCTTGCCCCTGTGACCCTCTCAGGTGCCCGCACGGGGTGCCGCAGATGAGCTCCGTCGGTCCGGCACAGTAGGATCGAGGGCGAGACCAGGACGCGCACGCCGCGCCCAACGCACAGGCCGCGAACGGTGCCGGTGGCGACCAAGTCCGGCCGCGACCGGAACTGGCCGCGACGGGAACTGGCCGCGACCAGCACGGCCAGCCGGACCACCTGGCCGGGCCCCTTTGCGGGCGCCCGGCCACGGCCCGACTGGGCGGCCGGGCTGGCCGGCGCGGGCGTCCTGACCGATCACGTTACGCGGGGCTCCGTGGTGATCGGCGCCTCGTGGGCACCGGCGTGGGTCCGCCACGCCGGTGGCGCATGTCGGGCGCCGGGCGCCGGTGGCTGACCCGCCGACCCCCGCACCCCGGGCGCGCGTCGACGCGGTGGTGCGAGAAAGCGACCGAGGGTGGCAGCGCAGAAAAAGCAGGAGTACGGCGCCGAGTCGATCACCGTCCTCGAGGGTCTGGAGGCGGTCCGCAAGCGGCCCGGCATGTACATCGGGTCCACCGGTGAACGGGGCCTGCACCACCTCGTCTGGGAGGTCGTGGACAACGCGGTGGACGAGGCGCTCGCCGGCCACTGCGACACCATCGACGTGGTCCTGCTGCCCGACGGCGGCGTCTCGGTCAAGGACAACGGCCGCGGATTCCCGGTGGACCTGCACCCCAAGCTCAAGAAGCCCGGCGTCGAGGTGGCACTCACCGTGCTGCACGCCGGTGGCAAGTTCGACGGCAAGGCGTACGCGGTCTCCGGCGGCCTGCACGGCGTCGGCGTGTCGGTGGTGAACGCACTGTCCAGCCGCATGCAGGTCGAGATCCACAAGTCCGGCCACGTGTGGCGGCAGCAGTACCACAACTCCAAGCCCACCCCGCTGGAGAAGGGCGAGCCGACCACGCTCACCGGCTCGACCGTGGCGTTCTGGCCCGACCCGAAGGTCTTCGAGACCACCGAGTTCAACTTCGAGACGATCTACCGACGGCTGCAGGAGATGGCCTTCCTCAACCGCGGGCTGACCATCCACCTGCGGGACGAGCGCAAGGTCGTCGACGAGGGCGGCGGGGTCCGCGAGGTGACCTTCTGCTACAAGGGCGGCATCGCCGACTTCGTGCGCCACCTGAACCAGACCAAGAGCCCGATCCACAAGACCGTGGTGGAGTTCGGCGGCGAGGACGACGGCATGTCCGTCGAGATCGCCATGCAGTGGAACGAGTCGTACGGCGAGTCGGTCTACACCTTCGCCAACACGATCAACACCCACGAGGGCGGCACCCACGAGGAGGGCTTCCGGGCGGCGCTGACCGGCGTGGTCAACAAGTACGGCGTCGACAAGAAGCTGCTCAAGGGCGACGAGCGGCTCTCCGGCGAGGACATCCGGGAGGGCCTGGCCGCGATCGTGTCGGTGAAGCTGGCCAACCCGCAGTTCGAGGGGCAGACCAAGACCAAGCTGGGCAACACCCCGGTCAAGAGCTTCGTGCAGCGGGTGTGCAACGAGTGGCTGGTCGACTGGTTCGAGCGCAACCCGGGCGAGGCGAAGGTCGTCATCCAGAAGGCGACCGCCGCCGCCCGGGCCCGGCAGGCGGCCGCCCAGGCCCGCAAGCTGGCCCGGCGCAAGTCGCTGCTGGAGTCCGGCTCGATGCCGGGCAAGCTGGCCGACTGCCAGTCCACCGACCCGCGGGTCTCCGAGCTGTTCATCGTCGAGGGCGACTCCGCCGGCGGCTCGGCCAAGCAGGGGCGGGACCCGAAGACCCAGGCGATCCTGCCGATCCGCGGCAAGATCCTCAACGTGGAGAAGGCCCGGATCGACCGGGTCCTGAAGAACAACGAGGTCCAGGCGCTGATCACCGCGCTGGGCACCGGCATCCACGACGACTTCGACATCGAGAAGCTGCGGTACCACAAGATCGTGCTGATGGCCGACGCCGACGTCGATGGCCAGCACATCCGGACGCTGCTGCTCACCCTGCTGTTCCGCTTCATGCGCCCGCTGGTGGAGCTGGGCCACGTCTACCTCGCCCAGCCCCCGCTCTACAAGATCAAGTGGAACAAGCGGGGGGACGACGCCCAGTACGCGTACTCCGACCGGGAGCGCGACGGCCTGATCGCGCTGCGGCAGAGCACCAAGCCGAACGCGAAGCCCGACGACATCCAGCGGTTCAAGGGGCTGGGCGAGATGAACTACCCGGAGCTGTGGGAGACCACGATGAACCCGGAAACCCGCACTCTGCTCCAGGTCAGCCTGGACGACGCGGCCACCGCGGACGAGCTGTTCAGCGTGCTGATGGGCGAGGACGTCGAGGCCCGTCGCTCGTTCATCCAGCGCAACGCGAAGGATGTCCGGTTCCTGGACATTTGATCGCTATACGGGGCCGGTGGTCACGCCGAGTCCTCGGGTTGTCCACAGTTTCGGCGTTTTCCACAGCCGTTATCCACAGCGGAAATGCACCATTCGATACTGATAAGGGTTGACTGTGACGGATACGACGGGTCCTGACGGCGGTGAGTTGACCGCGGCCGGCGATCTCCCACCGGCCCGCAGCCGCATCGAGCCGGTCGGGCTCGAGGTCGAGATGCAGCGGTCCTACCTCGACTACGCGATGAGCGTGATCGTCGGGCGGGCGCTGCCGGACGTCCGCGACGGCCTGAAGCCGGTGCACCGCAAGATCCTCTACGCGATGTTCGACTCGGGCTACCGCCCGGACCGCGGCTACGTCAAGTGCTCCCGCGTCGTCGGCGACGTCATGGGGCAGTTCCACCCGCACGGCGACTCGGCGATCTACGACGCCCTGGTCCGGATGGCCCAACACTGGTCGCTGCGCTACCCGCTGGTGGACGGCAACGGCAACTTCGGCTCGCCCGGAAACGATCCCGCTGCGGCCATGAGGTACTGCTTGTCCGGAGATGTCCGCATCAGGGCGTTCAACGGCACGGTGCGGGTGGACCAGCTCATCCCCGGGGCGGAGGCCAGCTCCGAGACCGACATCGCGCTGAAGGTCCGGGACCGCAACGGCGACCTCGTCCACGCGTCGAAGTTCTTCCACTCCGGTGAACACCCGACGCTGCGGCTGCGCACCCGCGAGGGCTACGAGCTGACCGGCACCCACAACCACCCGGTGCTCTGCCTCGTCGACGTGGCCGGCGTACCCACTCTGCTGTGGCGGTTGCTGAGCGAGATCCGGCCGGGCGAGCACGTGGTGCTCCAGCGCTCGGTGCCCGAGGAGATCGGTTACCCGCTGCTCGAGGACATCGAGGCCGCCGTCCTGGCCGGCGCGTTCGTCAGCGAGGGCTGGGCGTCCCCGACCCGGGGGGGATTCAACAACACGGACCCGGCCTACTACGCCCGGGTGCTCGCCGCCTACGACGTCGTCGTCGGCGGCAGCCGGTATGTGGCATCGCGCCGCATCCGGTCGGGCAGCGTGCTGCACGAAATCGACGTGCCCGACCTCGCCGCCCTGCGGGACTCGCCGCTCGCCGAGCTGATCGGTGCCCGGAGCGCCGACAAGTTCGTACCCGAGTTCGTGTGGCGGGGGCAGCCGGCGGTCAAGCAAGCGTTCCTCCAGGCGCTGTTCGAGGGCGACGGTTCGTCCTCCCTGCTTCCGCGCAACACCATCCAGATCTCCTACTCCACGCGAAGCGCCCGGCTCGCTCGCGAGGTGCAGCAGCTCCTCCTCGAGTTCGGCGTGATCAGCCGGCAGTGCCACTACGACAGCGGCGAGATCAAGCTGGTGATCACCAACCGGCGGGACGCGCGCATCTTCGCCGCGCACGTCGGGTTCCTCGGCCGCAAGCAAGGGAAGCTGGCGGCCGAGCTGGCCGCCGTGCCGGTGGAGAGCACCGCGCTCAGCGCCGACCACGTGCCCTTCCTGGCGGACTTCATCCGTACCCACGGCGCCGGCCGGTGGACCGAGCGGGACTGGCTGCGCCGGCACAACGTGGACCGGATCGAACGGTGGGAGCGGGACCGCGACGCCATCGCCGCGCGGCTCACCGAGCCGGGCATCCTCGACGTGGTGGAGCCGCTGGTCGACGGCCGCTTCTACTATGCCGAGGTGGCCGAGGTGGCTGACGCCGGCGTGCAGCCGGTCTACAGCATCCGGGTGGACACCGCGGACCATTCGTTCGTCTCGAACGGCTTCGTCAGCCACAACACCGAGTGCAAGCTCGCGCCGCTGGCGATGGAGATGCTCCGGGACATCGACGAGGACACGGTCGACTTCCAGGACAACTACGACGGCCGGGCCAAGGAGCCCACCATCCTGCCGTCGCGGATCCCGAACCTGCTGGTGAACGGCGCCGAGGGCATCGCCGTCGGCATGGCCACCAAGATCCCGCCGCACAACCTGCGGGAGATCGCCGACGCCGTGCAGTGGTGCCTGGAGCACCCGGAGGCCGACGAGGCCACCACGCTGGACGAGCTGATCAGGATCGTCAAGGGCCCCGACTTCCCGACCGCGGGCCTGATCGTCGGCACCACGCCGATCCAGGACGCGTACCGCACCGGCCGTGGCTCCATCCGGATGCGCGCGGTGGTGGACGTGGAGGAGGACGGCCGCGGGCGGGCGCTGCTCGTGGTCACCGAGCTGCCGTACCAGGTCAACCCGGACAACCTGGCCGAGCGGATCGCCGAGCTCATCAAGGAGGGCAAGCTCGCCGGCATCGCCGACATCCGCGACGAGTCCTCCGGGCGTACCGGCATGCGGCTGGTGCTGGTGCTCAAGCGCGACGCCGTGGCCAAGGTGGTGCTGAACAACCTCTACAAGCACACCCAGCTGCAGGAGACCTTCGGCGCCAACATGCTGGCGCTGGTGGACGGCGTGCCGCGCACGCTCAACCTGGCCCAGTTCCTGCGCCACTACGTGGCGCACCAGATGGAGGTGATCCGCCGGCGGACGGCCTTCCGGCTGCGCAAGGCCGAGGAGCGGGCGCACATCCTGCGCGGCCTGGTCAAGGCGCTGGACGCCCTCGACGAGGTCATCGCGCTGATCCGCCGCTCGCCCACGGTGGAGGAGGCCCGCGCGGGCCTGATCTCGCTGCTGGACATCGACGAGGTCCAGGCCACCGCGATCCTGGACATGCAGCTGCGGCGACTTGCCGCACTGGAGCGCCAGAAGATCGTCGACGAGCTGGCCCGGATCGAGTTGGAGATCGCGGACCTCAAGGACATCCTGGCCAAGCCCGAGCGGCAGCGGAAGATCATTTCGGCGGAGCTGGCCGAGATCGTCGGCAAGTACGGCGACGAGCGGCGCACCCGGATCGTGCCGTTCGACGGCGAGGTCTCCATGGAGGACCTCATCGCCCGGGAGGACGTGGTCGTCACGATCACCCGCACCGGGTACGCCAAGCGGACGAAGGTGGACCTCTACCGCTCCCAGCGCCGCGGGGGCAAGGGCGTCAGCGGGGCCACCCTGCGTCAGGACGACATCGTCAGCCACTTCTTCGTGTGCTCGACGCACGACTGGATCCTGTTCTTCACCAACAAGGGCCGGGTGTACCGGGCCAAGGCGTACGAGCTGCCCGAGGCCAGCCGCGTGGCCAAGGGCCAGCACGTGGCCAACCTGCTGGCCTTCCAGCCGGACGAGCACATCGCCCAGGTGATCCGCATCGCCGACTACCACGTCGCGCCGTACCTGGTTCTCGCCACCAAGAGCGGCCTGGTGAAGAAGACACGGCTGGACGAGTTCGACTCCAACCGCAGCGGCGGGATCATTGCGATCAACCTGCGCGACGGCGACGAACTCGTCGGGGCGGCGCTGATCGGTCCGGAGGAGGACCTGCTGTTGGTCTCCAAGCGCGCCCAGGCGATCCGGTTCAACGCCACCGACGATGCGCTGCGGCCGATGGGCCGGGCCACCTCGGGTGTGATAGGCATGCGGTTCGGCGACGGCGACGAGCTACTCGCCATGGAGGTCGTCCGCGACAACATGGATGTGCTCGTCGCCACCAACGGCGGGTATGCGAAGCGCACGCCGATAGAGGAGTATCCGGTACAAGGCCGGGGCGGCAAGGGCGTCCTGACCGCGAAGATCACGGAGCGGAGGGGTGGGCTGGTGGGTGCGGTCGTCATCAACCCCGATGACGAGCTGTTCGCCATCACCAGCAACGGCGGCGTCATTCGGACTCCCGTGAAGCCTGTACGCCGCACCCGTGATCGGAACACAATGGGGGTCAAGTTGATGGACCTCCCGGATGGCGTGACTCTCGTGGCGATTGCTCGCAACGCCGACGAGCCTGACGAACAGGACTAGTTGAATGACGGAGACCCAGGCGAAGTCGGGTGCCGCCGGGGCACCGACCTCACCCGCCGCGCAGCAGGCCGCGGACGGTGGCGCGCCGGCGACCGGCCGGGCGGCCGTCGGCCGTGCGACGGTGCCCACCGACTCGGGGTCCAAGACATTCACCAGGGCGCCGGGCATGTCGGCGCCGCCGGACCGTCCGGAGGATCTCCCACCCGGAGGCGGCACGGCCGCGGTGGCGGTCCGGCCCGCGCCCACCTCGGCGCCGCCGGTGTCCGCGGCCCCGGTGTCCGCCGCGCCGGTGTCCGCGGCCCCGGTGTCCGGTGCCGCGCCGGCCACGGGCCGGGCCGGCGTCGCCCCGCCCGGCACCCGGGGGCCCGCCTCGGGCTCCGGGCGGCCGGGCGCGGTGGGTGCCGCCCGGGTGACCGAGGCGGTGCGGGCCGCGCGCTCGACGGTGGCCGGTGCGGCCGCGCGGGGTCCGCGGCGCGCGCGGCTGAACCTCAAGCGCATCGATCCGTGGTCGGTGATGAAGTTCTCGTTCGCCGTCTCACTGGTGCTGTTCATCGTGGCGATCGTGGCGACGTCGGTGCTCTACCTGGCCCTGGACCAGATGGAGGTCTTCGACAAGCTGAACAGCAGCGTCGCCGAGCTGATCACGTCCAACGGCGCCGACGGCACCGCCGAGAGCTTCCAGATCACCGCCAAGGGCGTCATCGGCACGGCCGCCCTGCTGGGCCTGGTGAACGTGGTGCTGTTCACCGCGATCATGACGCTCGGGGCGTTCATCTACAACGTGTGCGCCGACCTGGTCGGCGGCATCGAGGTCACCCTGGCCGAGCGCGACTGACGACCCGTCCGGGGTGGGCGGGGTCGTCCACCCCGGCGACCCGGTTCGGTGTCGCCCCGCCCCGGTGCCCGGTTCGACGGCGCGGTAGGGTAACCTTGCTCGTCGCGTCGGGGGCGCCGCTTCCCGCGCACGGGGCTATAGCTCAGTCGGTTAGAGCGCAGAGCTGATAACTCTGAGGTCGCTGGTTCGATTCCAGCTAGCCCCACTCGTGGCCACCGCGAACGCGTAAGGGGGATCCACCCCATGTGGAAGAAGCTCCTGATCCTGGCCGGGGTCGTCGGCGCGGCGGCACTGGTCGCCAAGAAGGTCAAGGCGGCCAACGAGGAGCGCGCCCTGTGGCACGAGGCGACGACCGATCCCGACCTGCGTTGAGGCGGGTCGTTCCGCCCTGGCGGGGCCGTAGCTCAACTGGCAGAGCACTGCCTTTGCAAGGCAGGGGTTAGGGGTTCGAGTCCCCTCGGCTCCACCCATCGGTTGACCTGCTCGTTCCTGTCGGGCGAACGGAGCGTTGCGCGAACCGCCGGAGGCGCGGCGCCGGCGCGGTGCCTCGGTCGGCGGATGTGGTTCGTGTGCGGGCGTGTCGGCGTTGGCGGGTTGCTCGCTGCCGGGCACACCATCTCGGATGCGGGATCAGCCGTTGCCCTGCCAGGGGTCCACCACGATGACGCCCGTGTCAGCGAAGTCCTTGGTGTTGCGGGTGGCGAGGGTGGCCGCGTGGGCGCGGCAGATGGCGGCGATCTGCGCGTCAAAGCCGTCGATGGGTCGGCCGAGGACCTCGCGCTGTGCAACAACGGCGGCATAGGCACCGGCCGCGGCGAGGTCGAACGGAAGCACTTGATCCGAAAAGGCGGCGAAGATCTCGGTGGCGGCCTGGTGCAGTGCTTCTCGACGCCGCCCCTCCGGCAGGCGGGCGATGCCATAACGGATCTCGGCGACGGTGACCGCCGTCGTGCACATGTCATCGCCCGGACGCTCCCGAATCCAGGCCAACACGGCTGGATCCGGCGCAGCGCGCATCAGTTCTGAGACGACGTTGGTGTCCAGGACGATCATTCGGGAAGGGATGCTGCGCGGGGCGGGGTAGCGCGGGGAGGCAGATCAAGGTCTACGCCGCCGAGTCTGGCGAACCGGTCGATCAGGGCGTTGACAAGACCTGTCCGGACGTTCTCCTCGGTGACGGCCGCTGTCAGGATCAGGCGCATTTCGGCTTCCATCGACCGGCCGTGCCGGGCAGCGCGGATGCGTAGCTTCTCCTTGACGGAGTCGTCGAGGTCTCGGATGCTGACGGCCGCCATGGCGCCTCCTTTCGGGCACTCACATTGCTAGCAATGCTAGCGTGCCCGGGTCCGGAGTAGCCAGCGGTTGCCCGTGGTGATCGTCGCCGGCCGGTATCACGGCCAGCCAGTGCCAAGCGGGGACCACCTGCGGTAACCACCGACGGTACGGTGCGGCGTACCGGCCCGTCAGAGACCAACACAACGATCAGCGGACCCCGCGAGCGGGCGGGTCCGCACGCAGGGCCCGGCCTCGACCAGAACGAGCCGGCTGACGGCCTTTCTGATCGCCACCAGCCCGGCCGGGGTTGACCTGTCGCCGCCGGTCGGGCCGGTCAGCCGCGCCACGCGTCCTACAGGCCGCCGGCGGCGCGCAGGACGGTGCCGGTCACGTACGAGGCCTCGGGGCCGAGCAGCCACGCGATGGCCGCGGCGATCTCGTCCGGCTCGCCCGGGCGCCCGAGCGGCACCCGCCCGGCGACGCGGTCGGCGCGCCCCGGGTCGCCGGCATCGGCGTGGATCCGGGTGCGCACGACCCCGGGTGCCACCGCGTTGACCCGGATCTGGTCGTCGGCGAGCTCCTTGGCCAGGCCGACGGTCAGCGCGTCGACCGCCGCCTTCGCCGCGGCGTAGTGCACGTACTCGTGCGCCGAGCCGAGGGTGGCCGCGCAGGACGACACGTTCACGATCGCGCCGCCGCGCCCCGCCCGTCGCACGGACATGAGCTGTGCCGCCCGCCGGGCGCACAGCACCGCGCCGACGAGGTTCACGTCGATGACCCGCCGGATCACCTCCACGGGCGTGTCGACCAGGTCCCCGATGTGCGCGGTGAGGCCGGCGTTGTTGACCAGCCCCGTCACCGGGCCCAACTGCTGCGTCGCCGCCGCGAACAACCGCTCCACGTCGTCGTCGCGGGCGACGTCGGCGCGGACCAGGACGCACCGGGCCCGCTGCGCGGTGACCGCGGCCGCGAGGCGCTCGGCCGCGGCGTCGTCGTCCCGGTACGCGACGGCCAGGTCGTGGCCGGCGCGCGCCAGCCGGATGGCGGTCGCCGCCCCGATTCCTCTGCTGCCACCGGTGACGACGGTGACCGGCCGGTTCCCTGGCTCCATCGGCCGATCCTCGCCACGTCGACGCCTTCTGATCAAGCCCGCCGCGCTGTGTCGGCACTCACCCGCCTGCGGCCGGCGGCTCACCCGTGGCGGTCGAGGTGCGCGCCGATGTCGCGGGCCAGCCGGTCCGGGTACTCGCCGTTGATCGCGTGGGAGGCGTCCGGGTAGGTGATCACGGTGCCCGCGCGCAGCGTGCGCCGGGCGGTGTCGGCGGCCGCGGCCGCGTCGTGCATCCGGGAGTCGCCGGCCATGATCACCAGGGTTGGTACGTCGACCGCCGCGATCCGGTGGCCGTCGAGGCGCGACGGCGCGGAGAGGGTGATCCGGTAGGTCTGCATCCCGGCCTCGATCATCGCGCCGATCGGCTCGTCGCGGACCGGTGCGTCGTTCGCCACCCAGCTGGTGAAGTCTTCGCGCACCCACTTCGGCAGCCACGGCACCGCGGCCGGCAGGGAGCGCACGACGACCGCGAGGGACAGGCCGGCGAAGACGCACACCGGGTCGACCAGGGTCAGCGTGGCGACCTTGCCCGGGTCGTGCACCGCGAGGTTCATCGCCGTCCAGCCGCCGACGGAGACGCCGACCAGGTGCACCCGCGGCTCGGGCAGCCGGACGAGGGTCTCGTGCAGCCAGGCGGCATGGTCCCGATCGCTGGTGATCGGCCGGTCCTGCACGCTCATCCCGGGCTCGCCGAGCAGGTCGACGGTGTAGACGGAGCGCAGCCGCAGCAGGCTGGGGAGGTTGTCCGCCCACATCGGACTGGACGAGGCGCGCCCGGGCAGCAGTACCAACGGCGGCCGGTCGTCGTGTGCGCCGGCGAACCGGTACAGCCGGACGATGCCGTAGGAGGTGCGCACGTCCAGGGTGCGTTCGGGGGCCTTGGGCATCGCGGCCATGGCGGCGCCGTACGCGGCGAGGAACCGGTCCTTGCCGGCCGCGGAGGTGAAGTGGCCCACCGGCGACCTGCCGGCGAACCCCCACCACGCCAGCCCCGCCGCGGCCAGTACCGCCAGGGCGCCCGCCAGCAGGCGCCGCCGGGTCGGCCGCCAACGCCGGCGCAGCGCCGGCGGGGCCTGCGGTGCGGCCGTCAGCACCGGGGGCCCCGGCGGCTCAGGTACGCGTGGTGACATGACTCCAGGAACTCCCGTGTCGATTCGTAGAGATCGCGGTCGGCCTGCGGCCAGCGGTCGCGGTACGCGGCGGCGGCGCGGTACGCCTCGCTCAGCTCCGGGTCGGCCCGGTCGCCGACGGCGAAGGTCAGGTAGGCGTCCCAGTGCTCGCCGACCAGGACCCCGGACGGCGAGCACGGGGGCAGGGGCGTGCTCATCAGCAGCAGCGCCTCGACGGAGACGGCCTTCCACCGGAAGTAGCACTCGATGTGCCAGGCCGCGTCGCGCGCCTCCAGCGCGGCCGGCGCGGTGCCCGCGGCGTAGACCCCCGCGTAGCGCAGCAGCGTCTGCTCCACGTCCATCAGCGCGGTGAGCACCGCGCTGGGCACCGTGACGTCCGGGTGGCGGCGCAGCACCCAGACGAGGGACTCCAGCACCGTCCGCTGCGCGCGCAGGCCCAGCTCCCGCCGCTCACACCAGGCGGCCTGTGCGGCGTAGCGTTCGTGCGCCGGCGGTGCGGTGTCGTCGTCCAGCACGCGGCGGACGTCGGCCAGCGGCATCCCGGCGGCCGTCAGCATCCGGATCTGTTGCAGCCGGGCCAGGTCGGCCCGGCCGTAGCGACGCCGGCCGGACCGGTCCCGGCCCACCGCCAGCAGCCCGATCCGGTCGTAGAACTGCAGCGTCCGCACGCTGACCCCGCTGCCCGCGGCCGCCGCCCCCACGCCCAGGGCGGGTTCGTCGATCCGGTGCTCCGCCATGGCACCAGCGAAACACGTGACGTTACGGCCCCGGCAAGTCCTCGCCGGGGCCGCGGCGAGCGGTGCCGGTGTGCTGGGCCGGGCCGCAGGGGAGCGCTCGGCCTCCTCGACTGCCTGGCCGCGGACTCCGCGTCGACCGGTCGGGCGACAGGCAGCGGGGGCCGGAACCGGGATGCGTTCGTCCGCCGAGCGCGGCGGCGGGACCTACGGTACCGTAACCTACGACACCGTAGGTTGAGATTCCTGGAGCACCCCGTGACCGTGGAGAACACTGCTTCCGCCGCACTTCTGCGCGAGCTTGAGCCCGTGGTGGAGGCCAACCTCAACCGTCACCTGGCCACCGCCAAGGAGTGGTTCCCGCACGAGTTCGTCCCGTGGAGCCAGGGCACCGACTTCGACGGGGTGCTCGGGGGCGAGCCGTGGGCCCCCGAGCAGTCCAAGCTGTCCGCCGTCGCGCGGACCTCGCTGGTGGTGAACCTCCTCACCGAGGACAACCTGCCCAGCTACCACCACGAGATCGCCGCGCTGTTCGGCCGCGACGGCGCCTGGGGGACCTGGGTACACCGGTGGACCGCCGAGGAGGGCCGGCACGGCACGGCGATCCGGGACTACCTGCTCACCACGCGGGCGGTGGACCCGGTGGAGCTGGAGCGGGCCCGGATGCGGCACATGTCCAACGGGTTCGTCAGCGACCACACCATGACCACCCTGCACTCGATCGCGTACGTGTCCTTCCAGGAGCTGGCCACCCGGGTCGCCCACCGCAACACGGGGCGGATCAGCGAGGATCCGATCTGCGACCGCCTCCTGGCGAAGATCGCGCAGGACGAGAACCTGCACATGATCTTCTACCGGAACCTGCTCACGGCGGCGTTCGAGCTGGCCCCCAACGACACCATGCGAGCGGTCTGCGACGTGGTCCGGTCGTTCCAGATGCCGGGCCACGGCATCGAGAACTTCACCCGCAAGTCGGTGCAGATCGCCGTGGCCGGCATCTACGACCTGCGGATCCACCACGACGACGTGGTCGGGCCGGTGCTGCGCCACCTGGGGGCCATGGAGCGCACCGACCTGACCGACGACGGCCAGCGGGCGCGCGACGAGCTGGCCGCCTTCCTGGCCGACCTCGACCGCGCCGCGACCCGCTTCACCGAGCGCCGGGACTCCGCCAGGGCCCGGGCGCAGAAATCGGCGGAGTAGTCGGCCCCGGGCGCCTAGCCGTGCTACGGTACGAGCGTTGCAGTCTTGGTTTCCTCGTACGTTGACGGCGTCTGGAGGGTCCATCCTCCAGGCGCTGTTTGTGTTGCCGGTCTTCATTGTGTTGCCGGTCTCCTCCGGACCAGGGTGAGCAACATTCCTCGCGGAGCCCACGCGGTGTGGGCCCCACAAGCCTTGTAAGGGAGAGCCGACATGGCTACCGGTGTCGTCAAGTGGTTCAACGCAGAAAAGGGCTTCGGCTTCATCACCCCGGACGGTGGTGGCGCCGACGTCTTCGCCCACTACTCGGCGATCCTCTCCTCGGGCTACCGCAGCCTGGACGAGAACCAGCGCGTCGAGTTCGAGATCACCCAGGGCCAGAAGGGCCCGCAGGCCGCCAACATCCGGCCGGTCTGAGCCTGAACCGTCGCGACCGCCGGGGCCTCGTCCCGGTCCGGGCGTGACTGTTCGGGGCGCTACCGTCGTGGCCGCCCGGGGACGCCGTCCCCGGGCGGCCGCTTCGTCGGTGCGGCGCCGGCGCGGTGGTGGCAGGATCGACGCCGTGCTGGGAACCCTGACCACCCACCCCGCGACGTCCCGACCCGAGCTGCTCGCCGACCCGGTGCGGCGGGCGCTGGCCGCGCTGGCGCCGGCCGCGGCTGACCGGGTGCTCGTCGCGCCCATCGACGCCGAGCTGGCCGACACGGCCGCCTTCTGCGCGGCGTACGGCGTCGGCCCGGGGGAGTCGGCGAACTGCGTCGTGGTCGTCGGCCGGCGCGGGACCGAGGCGCGGTACGCCGCCTGCGTGGTGCTGGCCACCACCCGGGCGGACGTCAACGGCGTGGTGCGCCGCCGGCTGGACGTGCGCAAGGCCAGCTTCGCGGCGATGGACGAGGCGACCGCGCGCAGCGGCATGGCATACGGGGGGATCACTCCGCTGGGACTGCCGTCCGACTGGCCGGTCCTGGTGGACCCGCGCGTGGTGCACACGCCGCAGGTGGTGGTCGGCTCCGGCGTGCGGCACAGCAAGATCGTGGTCCCCGGTGCGCTGCTCGCCGAGCTGCCCGGCGCGGAGGTCCTGCCCGATCTGGCCCGCCCGGCCGGCGACTGAGCCACCGCCCCGCCGGCCCCGCCGGCGGCGACCGGGGCTGGCCTTTCGACAACTGTCGATGCTGTTGCACGTGAAACATCGTCCCGGCCCCCGACCGCGCCCGAGCGGGCGCGGTCGGGGCCGTCGGCGGCTACCGGTTCGGTGACGCCTCGCTGATGTCGGACAGGGCCGACGAGGGGTCCATCTCCATCGCCAGGTCGCCGATGGAGACGATGCCGACCAGCTGGCGGTCCGCGTCACACACCAGCACGCGGCGCACGGCGTGCGTGCGCATCAGCTCGACGGCGTGGCTGGCCGGGGCGTCCTGGTCGACGGTGACCAGATCCCGGCTCGCGATCTGGCCGATCGGTGTCTGCCGCGGGTCCTGGCCGTCCGCGACCGCCCGGACGACGATGTCGCGGTCGGTGAGCACGCCCGCGAGGGCGGATCCCTCCGTGACCACGACATCCCCGATGTTCTTCTCACGCATCTCGCGGGCGGCCGCCTCCAGGGGCGTCTCCGCGGGGAGGTAGACGACGTCCTCGGTCATCACCTCTCGCACCAGCTGCGTGGTCGCCATGGTGTACCTCCGAACTTCGGTGACGGTGTACCGCCGTGGTACCCCCTCCGGCCTGCGCCAATCGCCGACTCCGCCGGGGCCGCCAATCACCGGCTCCGGCCGGGACGCCAATCACCGGCTCCGGCCGGGACGCCGGTGCCGGCCCACCCGGGCCGCCGCGCCGCGCCACCGTCCGGCCC
>DATMJT010000635.1:0-3627 GCA_035553735.1 Pilimelia sp. | reverse complement strand
TCGCCGGGGCGGTCGGCATCGTCGGCGGGTTCGTGGTCTTCCTGGCCCCCGGGCTGCTGCCGGTCGGTGAGGACCTGGGCCGGCTGATCGGGTTCGTCGCCGTGCTGGCCGGCTTCGCCACGCTGATCATGCGGCTGCGGCCCGGCGGCGACGAGGACGACGACCTCGGCCCCGACGACGGCGCCGTGGTCTGAGCCGCCGGGGCCGGGACCGCCGCCAAGGGCGGCGGGGCGCCGGTCGACCCGCGTCGCCGCCCCGGATCGGTGGCGGCCGCCGCCCGGGCGCGCCGGGCCGCCGTCGTCACGGCAGCTTCTCCAGCCAGTCCAGAATGCCGTCGATCGGCTCGACCCAGCGGGCGTCCAGCATCAGGTCGTGCCCCAGGCCGGGGAAGAGCAACGGCGCGCCGCCGTGGCGGCGGGCCGCCCGGGTCAGCACCGCCACCGGCACCACCCGGTCGTCCGGACTGCCCACGACCAGCACCGGCGGCGCGCCCAGCGGCGGCTCGCCCGCGCGGTGCGCCAGCAGCTGCCACTGCGCCGGCGCCCCGGCCCGGCCGCGGCGGGCGGCCCGCTGCCGGGCCAGTTCGACGGGCAGGTCGGCGCCGAACAGCTGGCTCCGGCGCAGCCGCAGCGGGCCGCCGACCAGCGCGGGCAGGGTGCCCCACGGATTGCGCCGCAGCGCCGCGCCGAGCAGGCTCCACCCGTCCCGGCCCGGGCCGCCGAGCACCGGCGCGGCCAGCACCGCCGCCCGGGCCGGGTAGCGGGCCAGCGCCCGGGAGACCACCAGGGCACCGGCGCCGTGGCCCACCAGCGCCGCCCGGCGGGGCAGGCCCGCGGCCACCTGCACCACGTCGTGGGCGTACGCCCGCAGCGTGGCCCGCCGCGCCGGGCCGCTCCCGCCGTGCCCGCGCAGGCTCATCGCGTACGCCGGGAAGCCGCGACCGGCCGCGTGCTCCAGCCAGTGCTCGGCGAACGCCCACGCGCCCTGCCCGAACCCGGGAACGAACAGCACCGGGGGGTGCCCCTCGTCGAACTCGGGCCGCGCGGACAGCACCTCCCGGTGCACCGGCGGCACCGGCCGGGTCCAGTCCCGCAGCCGCACCACGCGCGGCCCGCCCGCGCCGCCGGTCACGCCGGCACCTCCCGGCGCCCGGGGACGGCCAGGTCGTCCAGCACCCGCTGGAGGCCGCGCAGGTAGTCCACGTGGTCCACCTCGAACCAGTGCCGGCCGGAGTCGCGCGGCACCGCACCGGTCCACCGGCGGCCGGCTCCCTCCGCGACCTGGGCGGCGAACGCCGCCGCCCGGCCCGGGTCGAGCGCGCGCAGCCGCAGCCACCGCGCCACCGCCACGCCCTGCCAGTGCGCCAGCGGCAGCACTCCGGAGTTGGGCTGCACCAGGCCCACCACCGCCAGGGTCGGCCACCCGGGCGGGAACACGTGCAGGTGCAGCCGGGGCCGCCCGCCCTCGTCGACGTGCAGCAGCTCGGGCGCGAGGAACTCGAACCGCGGCCGGTACCCGGTGGCCAGGACCACGAGGTCCGGCTCGATCACCCGGCCGTCGGTCAGCTCCACCCGCCGCCGGGTGAACCGGGCCACGTCCGGCACCGGGGTGATCGCGCCGTGCCCGAGGTGGTAGACCAGCAGGCTGTTCACCAGTGGGTGGGACTCCAGCACCCGGTGGTCGGGCCGGGGCAGCCCGAACCGGGTCAGGTCGCCCACCACCCACCGGAGCAGCCGCTCGCCCAGCCACTGCCGCAGCCGCAGCGGCACGCGCCACACCCGCAGCCGGGCGTTCACCTGGTCGACCGGGCGGCCGAGCAGGTACTTCGGCACGTACCAGTAGCCACGCCGGGTGGAGTGCCAGCAGGCGGCCGCCTGCGTCGCGGCGTCCACCGCGATGTCCGCGCCGGTGTTGCCGCCGCCGACCACCAGCACCCGCCGGCCGCGCAGCTGGGCCGGATCCTGGTACGCCGAGGCGTGCAGCACCGTGCCGGCGAAGTCGTCCAGCCCCGGGTACGCCGGCCGGTGCGGCGCCCAGTTGTGCCCGTTGGCCACCACCACGGCCGCGTACCGGGAGGTGCGCTCGCCGCCGCCGCGGCCGGTGCTGCGGGTGGTCACGTCCCAGGCGTCGGCGCCCGCCGGCGCCACCCGGACCACCTCGGTGCCGAACCAGATCGACGGCCGCAGGTCGAAGTGGTCGGCGTAGCGCTCCAGGTAGCTCAGCACCTGGCTGTGGTGCGGGTAGTCCGGCCAGCTGTCGGGCATCGGGAAGTCCGGGAACTCGGTGAGCGGCCGCGAGGAGATCAGGTGGGCTCCGGCGTACACCGGGCTGCGGTCGTGCCGCCAGTTCCAGGCGCCGCCGACCCCGGTCTCCCGTTCGTAGCAGTCGACGGCGAAGCCGGCCTCGGTGAGATTCTTGACCGCCGACAGGCCGCTCGCCCCGGCGCCGATGACGCACACCGTGTCGCCGCGGTCGGCCAGCGCCGGCCCGGCGGGCGGGTGGTCCGGATCGAGGGGCACCGCGCCTCCCTTCGTACAGGCCGCGGCGAAATCCTTCCGTGCCGCGCGACGGTTGTCCACCCGCGCGGCGGCTCACCGCCCGCGGCCCGACGGCGGCTCACCGCCCGCGGCCCGACGGCGGCAGCGCCAGGTCGGCCAGCACCGGGAAGTGGTCGCTGGCCCGCCGCGCCTGCGGCGTGTCCACCACCTCGTAGCGGCGCACCTCGATGCGGGGATCCACGAACAGCGCGTCGATGCGGTCCCGCGGGTCCGCGCACGGGAACGTCGGCCGCTCGCACCCGGCCCGGCCGGCGGCGTCCACCAGGCCGTCGACCAGGGTGCGCCACGCGGCGCCGCCGGAGCTCTCGTTCAGGTCGGCGCCGAAGACGACCGGCTCGGTGACCTCGTTCAGCGCCGCCTTGAGCAGGGCCGCCTGCGCCGGCCGCTCCGCCGGGTCGGTGGACAGGTGCGAGCCGGCCAGCGCGAACCGGGCCGGACCCACCGAGCACACCGCGAACGCCGCCCCCCGCAGGTGCCGCCCCGGGGTGAGCGGGTAGCGCAGGCACCAGCTGCGGTGCGGGCGCACCCGCAGGTTGGTCAGGACCAGGTTGCCCAGCGCCGGCAGCCCGCCGGCCACGACGAACAGACCGAACGAGCGCGCCAGCGCGGCGCACCGGGTGCGCCACCGGAAGCGGCGGGGCGCCTCCTGCACGATCACCGCGTCGGGCTCCGCGGCGCGCACCACGGCGGCCAGCGCCGACAGGTCGTCGCGCAGCGAGTGCACGTTGTAGGACAGCACCCGCAGCGGGGTGGCGCCGGGCCCGGTCACCGCCACCGCCGCCCATCGCCCCGGGCCCCGCACCGCTGGCCCACCACCGCCACCTCCGCTACCGCAGCCGGGCCAGGTCCGCCGCGCCCACCACCCCGGCCATCGGACCGGCCTCGGCCGGGCGGATGTCGGCCACCGGCAGCCGGCCGCGCTGCGCCAGGGCGGCGGCGTACGCGGCCCGGGTCGGCGCGAGCAACAGCTCCCCGGCGTCGATCACCCCGCCCCCGATCACCAGCACCCGCGGGTCGAGGATGTGCACGAGGTCGGCCAGGCCGCCGCCCAGCCAGTACCCCACCTGGG
>DATMJT010000634.1:0-2786 GCA_035553735.1 Pilimelia sp. | reverse complement strand
GTGCAGGACCACCACCGCGGGGCGGATCCACGACCACGGGAACTCCCGCCGGATGTCGGGGCCTTTGTCGGGCGGGGCGGGGAGTTGCGGACCCTGCGGAGGGTGCTGTCGCCGCGGCCCCGGCCGGGGTGCCGCCCCGCGGTGGTGGTCCTGCACGGACCGGGCGGGGCCGGCAAGTCGGCCCTGGCCGTCCGGGCCGCGCACGGCGTCTCGCAGTTGTTCCCCGACGGGCAGCTCTACGTCAACCTGCTGGGTTCGACGCCCGGCCTGCGGCCGCTGGAGCCGGTGGAGGTGCTCAACCGCCTGCTGCGCAGCCTGGGCGTGCCGCCCGGCGAGGTGCCCGGCACCAGGCACGAGAGGGCGGCCGCGTTCCGCACGCTGACCTCCGGGCGCCGGCTGCTGTTCCTGCTGGACAACGTGGTGGATGCAGACCAGGTCGGCGACCTGATCCCGGCCAGCGCCGAGGGGGCCGTGGTCCTGACCGCCCGCGACCCGCTGCCCTCCGTCGACGCCGATGCCCGACTGCGGATCGGTGCCCTGCCGGCGTCCGAGGCGGTGTCGCTGCTGCGTGCGGTCGCCGACTCCGAGGCCCCCGACGGCGCCACCGCGCAGCGCATCGTGGAGCTCTGCGACGGCCTTCCGCTGGCCCTGCGGCTGGCCGCCGGCCGGCTCGCCGGGGGTGCCGGCCTGCCGGCGGAGGAGCTGGTGGGCCGGCTGATGGACCGCCGACGGCGGTTGGACGAGCTGCAGCTGGGCGGGCTCGGCGTGCGGTCCTGCGTCCGGGTGGCCTACGACGGGCTCCGGGCCAGCCCGGACGCCTCCCGGCGGCTGGCCGCGGCGGCCTTCCGGGCACTGGGCACGCTGCCCGTCCCCGACTTCTCGCCCGGCGTCGTCGCGGCGATGCTGGACGTGGCCGAGCCACCCGGCGCGGCCGACGCGGTGTACCTGCTGGCCGCGTCGGGGCTGCTGGAGCCGGCCGGTTCCGGACGGTTCCGCTTCCACGACCTGGTGCGGCTGGTCGCCGTCGAGGAGGCCGAGGCGGACGGACCGGTCGCGGCGGCGGCCCTGGAGCGGGCGCTCCGCTTCTACAGTGTCGGGGCGCGCCGGGCGGACCTCGTGCTGCGGCCGGGCCGCCCGATGCCCTTCACGGCCCCCGTCGTGGCGGCGCCACCCGGCACCCCGGTCCTGCCGGACCAGGCCATGGCCAAGGCGTGGATCGACGCGGAGCTGCCCAATGCGATGGCCATCGCGGACGAGGCCGGGCGCGTGGCGGCCGGACACCTGGACGTCGTGCGCTGGCTGGTGTACAGCCTCTGGCTGCACATGTTCGTCCGCTTCGAGTGGTCGGCCGCCCAGCGGATTGTGGAGCGCCTGGCCGCCAACGCCGAGGCGGCGGGGAACGAGGAGATCGCCGCCTGGGCGGCGATGATGCTCGGGCGCAGCATGGCCGACGCCGGGGACTTCGCGCGCGCGGCCCAACTCTTCCACCGCGCGCACTGCAGCTACGTCGCGCTCGGCGACCGGCAGGCCGAGGCGCTCGTGCTCTGCTCCCTGGGGATCCTCGCCGACTACCGGGGCGACGCGGCGGAGTCGATCTCGCTGCACCGCCGGAGCCTGGCGCTGGCGCGCCGGCTCGGCGACACCGGTCAGGAGGCGCTCGTGCTGGCCAACCTGGGGCACAGCCTCGCCGTGGACGCCCGGTACGCCGAGGCGATCGAGGTGCTCGAACAGTCGCTCACGCTGCTGACCACGACGAACGACCGGCTGGTACGGGCCTCCGCCAACGCGACGCTCGCGGCCATCATGTGCGTGCTGGGCGATGTCCCGGTTGCCCTGGAGCGGGCCGAGGCCACCATCACCGACTGCCGGGAGGGCGGCGACCACATCCGGGAGTGCGACGCGCTGCTGACCCGCTCGGAGATCCGGCTGCGCACGGGCCGCCGGCGGGCGGCGCGGGAGGACGCCGAGGCGGCACAGCGGCTGGCCGACGCCCGCGGGAACCCCTACGCGCGCACGCTGGCGGCCGCCCAGGCGGCCAAGGTGGCGGCGGTCCTGGGCGAGCCGGACGCGACCACCCGCCTGGCGGCGGCCGCGGCCCAGCTAGCCGCGATCCGGGGCCGCCGGGACCGGTTGATCGAGCGCGTGGTGCTGGGTGCCGGGCCAGCCGCGTGGCCCGCCCCGGCCGGTGGGGTGAAGGGGCTCGGCGTGGGCGGTGGCCCCCGCGGCGGCGGCGTGGGCGGTGGCGGCGTGGGCAGCTGACGCTGCGGGCCGGTCGGGTTGCCCGGATCCGCCACCGGATGCTATATCCCTGACTAGCAGTCCAACCCTGAGAGTGCTAACGGTCCCGGGGGTGGGCGGTCGGGTCCGGCCTGCCGGCGCGCAGGGGCGCCCATGCCGGGCTGCCGTCGCGGGCGCCGCCTCGCCGCCGGGCCGGTGTACGGAGGACACTCATGGCAGCGAAGATGATCGCGTTCGACGAACAGGCGCGTCGCGGTCTGGAGCGGGGCATGAACGCCCTCGCCGACGCCGTCAAGGTGACGCTGGGCCCCAAGGGCCGCAACGTGGTGCTCGAGAAGAAGTGGGGTGCGCCCACCATCACCAACGATGGGGTGAGCATCGCCAAGGAGATCGAGCTGGAGGACCCCTACGAGAAGATCGGCGCGGAGCTGGTCAAGGAGGTCGCCAAGAAGACCGACGACGTGGCCGGTGACGGCACGACGACGGCGACCGTGCTGGCCCAGGCGCTGGTCCGCGAGGGCCTGCGCAACGTCGCGGCCGGCGCCAAC
>DATMJT010000633.1:0-2602 GCA_035553735.1 Pilimelia sp. | reverse complement strand
ACCCAGGGTCGGGAGCGCCGGTGACGGGGGGCGACGCGCGCCATCGGCGGACCGCCCGCGGCTTGTCGGCCATTTGACGCTGATGCAGCCCGTCAGGACGCTGTACGCTGCCGGACGTTTGACTCGATCATTCTGGCCGGCTCGGACCGGCACCGCCTGAAGGACGACCACATGCAGCCCAACCACCCGCACCAGCCGCCGCAGATCGACAACAACATGACCATGTCGATCGTCTCGATCTTCCTCTTCTGGCCGCTGGCGATCCCGGCGATCATCAACGCCTCGAAGGTGAACCCACTGCTGCAGCAGGGGAACTACGCGGCGGCGCAGGAGGCTGCGGCCCAGTCCAAGAAGTGGTCCAAGCTGGCAATCATCATCGGCCTGGTGATTCTCGGGCTGAACCTCGTCTGCTGCCTGATCCTGGCCGTCACCGGCGGGTTCGCCGCCCTCACCGACACCAGCGGCAGCTACTGAGCCGATCCCAGTAAGGAGCGCCCATGCAGCCCGGCTATCCAGGCCAGGACCCGTACGGCCAGCAGCCGCCGCACGGCCAACCGGACCCGTACGGCCAGCAGCCGTCGCACGGCCAACCGGACCCCTACGGCCAGCAGCCGCCGCACAGCCAACCCGACCCCTACGGCCAGCAGCCGCCGCACGGCCAACCCAATCCCTACGGCCAGCAGCCCACTTACGGCCAACCCGACCCGTACGGCCAGCAGCCGCCGCACGGCCAACCCGACCCGTACGGCCAGCAGCCGTCATACGGCGACCCCTACGGCCAGCCCACCTCGGGCCAGCCCTACGGCCAGCCCACCTCCGGCCAGCCCTACGGCCAGCCGACCTCGGGCCAGCCCTACGGCCAGCCCACCTCCGGCCAGCCCTACGGCCAGCAGTACCCGCCGGCCTACCCGAGCGCGCCGACGTACCCGCAGTCCGGGTACGGGGCCCCGGCGCCGACCGAGAGCAACACGCAGGGCCTCCTCGCGATGATCTTCGGTATCGTGGCGATCCCACTAGGGCCGTGCTGCTCGCTGATCGGCATCCCGCTCGGCGTGGCCGCCATCATCCTGGGGTTCCTCGGCAAGCAGAAGGCCGACCAGGGCCTGGCGGGCAATCGCGGGCAGGCGCTGGCTGGCATCATCTGCGGCGGCGCCGGCGTCCTGCTCGGCATCCTGTGGATCGTCCTGACCCTGACCCTCAACCTGGGCAGCTGGACGCCCTCGCAGTTCTGATCCGTCGGCGCGGCGTCGCCCGTGCCGCAAACACCCCTGCAGTTCGCACCCTCGTCGCTGCGCGACGATCACACGAAAGGACCTCCTAAATGAACGCGCCCTACCCACCGCCGGCGGCGCAGCCGGCCAACGACAAGGTCACGCTGTACGGCGTGCTGGGAATCGTCTTCAGCTTCTGCTGCTTCCCGGTCGGCATCGTGTTCGACGTGCTCGCGCTCAAGGAGGCGAAGCGGGTCGGCAAGCCGCCGACGCTGGCGTACATCGGCTTCGCCATCGCCGCCGTGGTGATCCTGCTGAACATCATCTCCATCGCCACCGGCAACGCGTACTGGAACTTCAACACCAACTGACCAGCGACGCGGACGGGAGGGCGGGCGCCGCGCGGCGCCCGCCCTCCCGCCTTCCTCCAGTTGTCTGTCCACCGCCGCACCGCCGGAAACCGCCCTCGCGGGGCGGTCAGCGGCCCCGGGAGCCCGGCGGGCCGAGGAACGACCGGCCGGCGGCGGCGCCGGCCAGCGCCCCGACGGCGACCACCGCGGCCGCGACGGCACCCACGTGCCAGCCGACGGGGCCGAGCCGGGCGAGGTGGCCGTCGCCGAGCGGGCCGCCGGACAACTCGGCGACCAGGCCCAGCGTGAGTCCCGCGACCGGTCCGGCGAGCGCCGCGGCGCCGAGCAACCGGGGCCACGAGAGCGGCGACCGGGTGACCGCCGCCTGCCGAAGCCGCCGCCGGGCCAGCAGCCACCCGCCGACGAGCCCGGCCACCACGGGCACGCCGACCAGAGCGGCGCCCATGCCGCCGAGCGGACCGGCCGGCAGGGCGGCGAAGAGCGGTACCGCCGGCAGCCCGCCGACCGTGACGTCGGTCACCCGCACGACCGTGCCGGCGCCCACGGCGAACCCGGGGCCCACCAGATAGGCCGCCGCCCAGGTGGCGGCGTTGGGCGCGTACGCGAGACAGATCAGGGTCATGCCGGCCTGGCCCGCCACCCCGGTGCGGTAGGCGGCGTACACCTCGCCGGCCTCGCCTCCGGCCACCGCCAGCGCGATCCCGGCCGCCCCGGCGCCCGCGCCGAGCAGCAGCAGCGCCACCACCACCCCGGTACGCAGGCCGTCGCGCAGCACGTCCGGGGTGCGTCGGGCCACCGCCTCGACCGCTCCGGTCGCCCGCAGCGCGCCGAGGAGTGCGGCCGCCGCGCCGAACGCCGCCAGGGTGGCCGCGGCGCGCGGCGGCGACGCGCCCGGCCCGCCGTCGCCGAGCAGCACCGCGGCGGCCGCGCCCAGGATCCCGTAGCCGCCGCCGACCGCCCCGCCCACCGCGAGCGCACGGGTCACCGACCCGCTGTGCCGCGCCCCCACTCCCCGGGTGG
>DATMJT010000632.1:0-18167 GCA_035553735.1 Pilimelia sp. | reverse complement strand
GGCCGGGAGGGGGCCGCCGGGCCGCCGGGGCCGGGGGGACCGCCGCGATCGCCTCGTGGGGGCGCGTCCCGCCGGTGGCACTCAGGCGGTTCCCAGGAGGGCGCGGATGTCGGCGGCGCAGCCCCACGACAGCGAGACTCCGGCGCCGCCGTGACCGTAGTTGTGGACCAGCAGGCCGCGGGCGGAGCGCTCCGCCTCCAGCCGCACCTGGGGCCGCGCCGGTCGCAGGCCGACCCGGTGCGCCAGGATGCGGGCCCGGCCCAGGAGCGGCTCCACGGCCGCGCAGCGCTCGATGATCCCGGCGGCCACCGCGGGGTCGGGCTCACCGCTCCAGTCGTCGGGCACCGCCACGCCGCCGAGCACGACCGTGTCGCGGTGTGGCAGGTAGTAGGTCAGCTCGACCGCCGCCCCCGGTCCGTCCCCCGGACCCGGGTCCTCGACGAAGAACCGGTCGACGCCCGGGTTCTCCACCACGACGAGCTGGCCGCGCACCGGCCGTACCGAGGCGTCGCCGGCGAGCCGGTGCGCGCCGATGCCGGCGCAGTTGACCACGACCGGCGCCGTGCCGGCCAGCTCGGCCAGGTCGGTGACGTGCCGGCGGACCAGCCGGCCACCGGCGGCGTGCAGCCGGCGGCGCAGGTGGTCCAGGTAGCGCGGCATGTCCACCACCGGAGCGGTGTGGCACCAGCCGCCGCGGAACCCCGGCGGCAGCTCGTCGGTCCGGCACGGCCGCGCGGCCGGGAACAGGCTGGCCCCGCCCGGGGCGGCCGGCGCGGCGCGCGTGGCCTCCACGCCGTCGACCAGGCGTACGCCGGTGTCGGGCCGCTGCGCCAGGGCGGTCAGCGCGGCACGGGTGGTGGCGCCCCAACCGTCCACCTTGTCGCGCGGGCCGACCAGGTATGGCCCCCAGACCGCGCCGGCGGCCAGCGAGGTGTGGCCGGGGATCTCGTCGGCCAGCACGGTGACCGGGTGGCCGCCCTCGGCCAGGGCGACCGCGGTGGTCAGCCCGACGACACCGGCGCCGACGACCACCACCGCGGAGCGGGACATGCCGCCGACCGTAGCGTGTCCGGTCGCTCCCCGCAGCGCTCCCGCGGCTGCCGGGGCGGGCCCGGCAGCCGCCACGCGGCAGGTGCACGAGGAACGCGCGCGATCGCCCGCCGTGGTGGGCTGCCGAGGCTGGCCGCCGGTCCGCCCCGCCGGCCGCCCGGTAGGTCGTGACGACCACACCGGTGCTCGTCGGCGGCACGGTGCGGGAGCTACCGGCCGAGCCACAGGCAGAAGGGGTGCCCGTCCGGGTCGAGGTAGACCCGGACGTCGTCCTGCGGCTGGTGGTCGGCCAGGGACGCACCGCAGGCGGCGGCGTGGGCCTCGGCGGCGGCCAGGTCGTCCACCCGGATCTCCAGGTGGACCATCATCTGCTGCGCGCCCGGCTGCGCGGGCCAGGTGGGCGGCGCGTACCGGGGCTCCCGCTGGAACGCCAGCCCGACCCCGCCGTCCCGCGGCCCCACCTGCACCCAGTCCGGCTCCTCGGTGGTGACCGGCCAGTCCAGCAGCCGGGAGTAGAACCGCGCCAGCCTCGCCGGGTCGGACGCGTTGAGGGTGACGGTGGTCAGGGTCGGCCGCCCGGGAACGGAGCTCGCGTGTGCCACGCCGGACATTCTCCCCGCCGCGGCCGGGCGGCGCCGATGGAGTCCGGCGACATCCGGTGGTTCCTGGGCGCGCTGGCGCCCGAGCCGCCGTCGCGGGGACCGGTTCCCCAGCAGATTGGATCGGTCAGACCAACGGGGGGTGGAGTCGGGATGGTCTGCGCCACGACAGCCGAATAGTCACCCTTGCGGGCGGTAGGCTCGGGACACCGGTGGGTGATCTCTAGGGGGGCGGGTGCTGGTCCTGGTCGCGGTCCACGCGCTCGCGGCGGTGGTCGCCCCGGGACTGGTGCGATGGTGGGGCCGTCGGGCCCTGTACGCGCTGGCGGCGGTGCCGGCCGCCGCGCTGGCGTGGGCGCTGGCGCAGACGGCCGCCGTGCGCGGCGGCGAGGCGGTGGTGGAGACCCACCCGTGGGTGCCGCAGCTCGGCCTGGAGCTGGCCCTGCGGATGGGCACGCTCGGCTGGCTGCTGGTGGTGCTCGTCGGCGGGGTGGGCGCGCTGGTGCTGGCGTACAGCGCCGCGTACTTCCGCTCCGACGAGCCGGGCCTGGGGCGGTTCGCGGCGGTGTTCCTGGCGTTCGCCGGCGCGATGCTCGGCCTGGTGGTGGCCGACGACCTGCTGCTGCTGTACGTGTTCTGGGAGCTGACCACCGTCTTCTCGTACCTGCTGATCGGGCACGACCCGGCCCGGCGGGCCGCCCGGCGCGCGGCGATGCAGGCGCTGCTGGTCACCACCCTGGGCGGCCTGGCGATGCTCGCCGGGTTCGTCATGCTGGGCCAGCACGCGGGCTCCTACCGGTGGTCGCAGGTCGCGCAGGCCCTGCCCACCGGCGGCTACCTGACGGTGGCGCTCGTGCTGATCCTGTTCGGCGCGCTCACCAAGTCGGCGATCTTCCCGTTCAGCTTCTGGCTGCCCGCGGCGATGGCCGCACCCACCCCGGTCAGCGCGTACCTGCACGCCGCCGCGATGGTCAAGGCCGGGGTCTTCCTGGTCGCGCTGCTCGGCCCCGCCGTCGCCGACGCCACGCCCTGGCGGCCGGTGCTGCTGGCCGCCGGCACCGCGACGATGCTCGCCGGGGGCTGGGCGGCGCTGCGCCAGCACGACCTGAAGCTGCTGCTGGCGTACGGCACCGTCAGCCAGCTCGGGCTGCTGACCGTGCTGCTGGGCGCCGGCACCCGGGACGCGGCCCTTGCCGGGGCGGCGATGCTGCTGGCGCACGCGCTGTTCAAGGCCACGCTGTTTCTCGTCGTGGGGATCGTCGACCACGCCGCCGGCACCCGGGACCTGCGTACGCTCAGCGGGCTCGGCCGGCGGATGCCGGCGCTGGCGGCGGTGGCCGGGCTCGCCGCCGCGTCCATGGCCGGGCTGCCGCCGATGGCCGGGTTCGTCGGCAAGGAGGCGGCGTTCGAGGCCTTCCTGCACGGCGGCAGCGCCGACCGCGCGGTGCTGGTCGGCCTGGTCGTCGGCGCCGTGCTCACCGTGGCCTACACGCTGCGGTTCCTCTGGGGCGCCTTCGCCGCCAAGCCGGGCGTGCCGGAGCCGCGGGCGCACCGGCCGGCAGCGGCGTTCGTGGCGGCGCCGGCGGTGCTCGGCGTGTGCGGCGCGGTCGTCGGCCTGTCCGCGCCGGCGGTCGACCGGCTGCTCGCCCCGTACGCCGACGGCTACCCGGCCGCCGCGCCCGGCTACCACCTGGCGCTGTGGCACGGCCTCACCCTGGCCCTGGGCCTGTCCGCGCTGGCGGTCGCCGCGGGCGGCGGCCTGTTCTGGCTCAGCCGCCGCGCCGCGCGCCTGCCGCGGCTGCGCGCCCCGGTCGACGGCGCGGGGGTCTACGACCGGCTGATGGGCTGGACCGACCGGCTCGCGGTGGAGCTGACCGGCGCGACCCAGCGCGGCTCGCTGCCGTTCTACCTCGGCGTCATCCTGCTCGTGCTGGTCCTGCTGCCCGGTGCGGTGCTGCTGGTGGGGTCCCCGTGGCCCGACGGGGTCCGGGCGTGGGACACCCCGCTGCAGGCGGTGGCCGCCGCGGCGGTGATCATCGCCGCGGTCTTCGCGGCCCGGGCGGTGCGCCGGTTCACCGCGATGATCCTGGTCGGCGTGGCCGGCTACGGCACCGCGCTGCTGTTCGTCCTGCACGGCGCCCCCGACCTGGCGCTGACGCAGTTCCTGGTGGAGACCGTCACGATCGTGATGTTCGTGCTGGTGCTGCGCCGGCTGCCGGCGAGGTTCTCGGAGCGGCCGATCCGGTCGGTCCGGCGGGTCCGGGTGGCGATCGGCGGCGCGGTCGGCGCGGTGACCGCCGCCATGGCGTACGCGGCCGTGGGCGCCCGGCAGGCGACTCCCGTCTCGACCGGGTTCCCGGAGCTGTCGGTGTCCTACGGCGGCGGCAACAACGTCGTCAACGTCACCCTGGTGGACATCCGGGCCTGGGACACGATGGGGGAGGTGGCCGTGCTCGTGGTGGCCGCCACGGGCGTGGCGAGCCTGATCTTCCGGCAGACGGGGGCGCTGCGCCGCCGCGGCGGCACGGCCGAACCGGCCCGGCGCGCGGCGGCGACCGGACGGTGGCTGATGGCCGGCGCCAGCTCGGAGGCCCGTCGCCAGTCGATCATCATGCAGGTGATCACCCGGCTGCTGTTCCACCCGATCGTGCTGTTCTCCATCTACCTGCTGTTCTCCGGGCACAACGCACCCGGCGGCGGGTTCGCCGGCGGGCTGGTCGCCGGGCTGGCGCTGGCGGTGCGCTACCTGGCCGGCGGGCGCGCCGAACTCAACGCCGCGGCGCCGGTCGACGCCGGTGTGGTGCTCGGCACCGGCCTGTCGGTCGCGGTGGGCACCGGCGTGGCGGCGATGCTGCTGGGCGGGCAGGTCCTGCAGAGCGCGCTGCTGGACCTGCACCTGCCCGTGCTGGGTCACCTCCACTTCGCCACGTCGGTCTTCTTCGACATCGGCGTCTACCTGATCGTGGTGGGGCTGGTGCTGGACATCCTGCGCAGCCTCGGGGCCGAGATGGACCGTCAGGAGGAGGCCGACCAGACGCCGGAGAGGGAGCTGGTGTGACGCCGAACCTGGTCTACGTCCTCACCGTCGGGGCGCTCTTCGCCGCGGGGGTGACGCTGCTGCTGGAGCGCAGCCTCACCCGCATCGTCATGGGCGTGGTCCTGCTCGGCAACGGCGCCAACCTCCTCATCCTCATGGGCGGCCGGGTCGGCGGCCCGCCCATCGTCGGCACCACCCCCGAGGCGGACATGAGCGATCCGCTGCCGCAGGCGATGGTCCTCACCGCCATCGTCATCACGCTGGGCATGACCGCGTTCCTGCTCGCCCTGGCCTACCGCAGCTGGCACCTGGTCGGGCACGACGAGGTGCAGGACGACGTCGAGGACCGTCGGATCATGATGCTCGCCGACCGCGACGAGGGGCCCGGCATCGCCGAGACCGGCGACGACGACGGCGAGGGCGACGGCGCGGACCGGCGCGACGGCGACCGGGCCGGCGAGGGCCCGGCCGCCGCGGCCACCCCCAGGCGGGCCCGATGACGTTTCTCGTGCCGCTGCCGGTGGTCCTGCCGCTGCTCGGGGCCGGGCTGACCCTGGCGCTGGCCGGTCGGCCGCGGGCGCAGCGCACGGTCAGCCTCACCGTGCTCACCGCGACCCTTGTCGTCGCCGTGGGCCTGCTCGCCGTCTCCTCGCGGCACGGCCCGCAGGTCGTGGAGGTCGGCGGCTGGGCGGCGCCGCTGGGCATCGTGCTGGTCGCCGACCAGCTCGCGGCCCTGATGCTGGTGGTCTCCGCCGCGGTCACCCTGGCCGTGCTGGTCTACTCCATCGGGCAGGGCATGGCCGACGGCAACGAGGAGACCCCGCTGTCGGTCTACCACCCCACCTACCTGGTGCTCACCGCCGGGGTCACCAACGCGTTCCTGTCCGGGGACCTGTTCAACCTCTACGTCGGGTTCGAGATCCTGCTGGTGGCCAGCTACGTCCTGCTCACCCTCGGCGGCACCGAGAACCGCATCCGCGCCGGCACCACGTACGTCGTGGTGAGCCTGCTCTCCTCGGTGATCTTCCTGTCCGCGATCGGCCTGGTCTACGCCGCCACCGGCACCCTCAACCTGGCCCAGCTCGGCGGCCGGCTCGACGCCCTGCCCGACAGCGTGCGGCTGCTGCTGGAGGGCATGCTGCTGCTGGCCTTCGGCATCAAGGCGGCGGTCTTCCCGCTGTCGGCGTGGCTGCCCGACAGCTACCCCACCGCTCCGGCGCCCGTGACCGCGGTCTTCGCCGGCCTGCTGACCAAGGTCGGCGTGTACGCCATCATCCGTACCGAGACCCTGCTGTTCCCCGGCGGGCGCACCGCGGAGCTGCTGCTGGTCGTCGCGCTGTTGACCATGGTGGTCGGCATTCTCGGCGCGGTCGCCCAGTCCGACATCAAGCGGCTGCTGTCCTTCACCCTGATCAGCCACATCGGCTACATGCTGTTCGGCGTCGGGCTGGCCACCTCGCTGGGCCTGGCCGCCGCGATCTTCTACACGCTGCACCACATCATGATCCAGACAACCCTGTTCCTGGCCGCCGGGCTCGTCGAGCGCCGCGGCGGCAGCACCGCGCTGGACCGGCTCGGCGGCCTGGCCCGGGTCTCGCCGCTGCTGGCGGTGCTGTTCTTCGTGCCGGCGTTGAACCTCGCCGGCATCCCCCCGTTCTCCGGGTTCCTGGGCAAGACGGGCCTGCTGCAGGCCGGCGTCAGCGACGGCGGCGCACTGGCCCGGGCCCTGGTGGCCGGCGGCCTGCTGACCAGCCTGCTCACGCTCTACGCCGTCGCCCGGGTGTGGAACCTGGCGTTCTGGCGGACCTCGCACCCGGACATGCCCGGTCCCGACGACACCACCCACACCAGCCGGGTGCCGGGCGCGGAGCAGCCCGACCGGCAGCCGGACCGGGTCGCCCACTCGGGTGCGATGCTGCCCCGACTCATGGTCGGCTCCACCGCGGCCCTCGTGGTGCTGGGCGTGGGGCTGACCGTCGTGGCCGGACCGCTGTACGACCTGAGCCGCCAGGCGGCCGACGACCTGCGCGACCGCGCCCCGTACGTGCGGGCCGTGTTCCCGGACGGTGTCCCGTGACCACCGGGCACACCCCGGGCGACCGGCGCCCGTCCGCCCCCGTGCCGCCGCTGACCGCCCGCGACCGGCGCCGCAACCGGCTCGTCGCGGTGGCCGTGCTGGTCGCGGTCTGGGTCCTGCTGTGGGGCACGTTCACCTGGGCGAGCCTCGTCGGCGGGCTGCTGGTGGCCCTGGTGGTGCTCGCCGTTTTCCCGCTGCCGCCGGTCACGTTCGCCGGCCGGCTGCACCCCCTGGGACTGCTGCGCTTCGCGCTGCGCTTCGCGCGCGACCTCGTGGTGGCCAGCGCCCAGATCGCCGTGCAGGCGTTCCGGTTCGGGCACACCCCGCGCAGTGCCGTGATCGCCGTGCCCCTACGGGTGCCCTCCGACCTCAACCTCACCCTCACCGCAGAGGCGCTGTCCCTGGTCCCCGGCAGCCTGATCATCGAGGTGGACCGCGCCACCGGCACCCTCTACGCGCACGTCTTCGGCGTACGCAACCGGGCCGAGGTGGAGCGCGTCCGCCAGGGTGTGCTGGCGCTGGAGGCCCGGATCGTCACCGCCATCGGCTCCGCCGAGGAGCGGCGGCGCGTCGCCGGCGACCGCCCGCCCCGCCCGTCCGATCCGAAAGGCCCACCGTCATGACCGCCGTCGCCGTCGCCGTCACCGCCGTGCTCGCCCTCGCCGGCGCGCTCACCCTGGTAAGGATTGTCCGCGGCCCGTCCGTCCTCGACCGGATCGTGGCCACCGACGTGCTGCTGGCCGTCATCGTCACCGCGATCGCCGCCGAGGCCGCCTACAGCCGGGACGCCACCGCACTGCCGGTGCTGGTGGTGCTCTCCGTGCTCGGCTTCACCGGCTCGGTAAGCGTCGCGCGGTTCGCCACCCGTGGCGGGCAGAAGTGAACGTCGACGCGGTCCTCGACGTCGTCGCCGCCGTCTGCCTCACCGTCGGTGCGCTGCTCAGCCTCGCCGCCGGCGTGGGGCTCGTCCGCTTCCCGGACCTGCTGTCGCGCATCCACGCCGCCACCAAACCGCAGGTGCTCGGCCTGCTGCTGGTGCTGCTCGGCTGCGCGCTGCGGCTACGCTCCGTCGTCGACATCACCACCCTGGTTCTTGTCGGCGCGTTCCAGCTGGCGACCGCGCCGGTGGCCGCCCACATGGTGGGCCGGGCCGCCTACCGGGACCGGCAGCTGCGCCGCGACCTGCTGGTGACCGACGAACTCGCCCCCCGGGACCGCCGCGGCGGGCGCCCCGGTCGCACGGGGCGCACGCGCCGCTCCTGAGCGGGCGCCGCCCGGCCCGCGCTCGCGCGGGATCCCGCGCGAGCGCGGGCGCTCCCGGATCGCGCACTCCCTGCGAATGCCGGCCAGGTCGGTGCCGGTGTGGAAAGCATCTCAATCAGTGGCGAGCTGCCGCATCGCCGATGCGATGCCTCCTCCCGGTACGCGGCCGGCGACCGGCGAATGCGTGTCCCGGCCCGTCGGATCGCGCCGGGCCACGGGACCGGCGGACGCCTTCTCGGGGCCGTGGTCGGCCCCGTCGGGTGCGCCCGTAGGCCCCGCCGGGGCGCTGTGCACCGATCACCTGAACCGCGGTTACACCCCCGGTGACCATTGTATTCACGTCGGGCGCGGCGTTTCTGGTGGCGCGTCCGTCCAGGTAGGACCGTTGCTTGGATCTTGCCGAACTGGTAGGAATGTGGAAACGGTTCGGCTCCGGGCACCCGGAACCTCGGAGGCGAATCCGTGCGTCGATGGCGGTCAGTGATGTCCCGACAGTTCAATGAGATCAGAGTGCAATGCCTCAGTGAGATCACGATGCAATGCGACCCGGCTGCGCCGTGGTGAGGACCACACCGCGGTGGCGCACAAGACGTAGATTCCCGGCACGGTAACGGCCGTTACCGTCCGTCGACCATTGTCATTCGACCCCGACACCGTCCGAACTCGTACGCCCGCGGCAGTGTGCATGCGGGCCGCCGAGCGGACCCGCGTGGTATCTGTCGTCCTGTCACGGGCGGGGCCTTCGCCACCCCGCCCGTCGTCGAACGGAAAGGAAACGGCAACCCCGGCCGTGCGCCGGACCCCGCGCCGTCAGCCTGACGTCCCGGCTCCTCGGCGCCGGGCGGCGCCGAGGTCCGGTGGCGACGGGCGGCGGCTGTCCCCGACGTGGACCCGTGCCGGCGAGCGGGAGTGCCCTGCCCACCTGCGGCCTCGTACCGGCCTCTGCCGCACCGGGCCGGACGAGGCCGATCGAAAAAGGTAACTCCATGGCTCAGGTGTTCCTGTCCGCGCTGCGGTTGCCCGACCGGGACCGGGCTCTGGACTCCGACTTCGACGCCGTACTGCGTGCCCAACTCCGCGGGCCGGACCACCGGCTCGCCGAACTCAACGGTGAACTGGCCCGGATCGGTACCCGCGACCCGGCCGCGCTGCCCCTGCTCATGGAGGCGGGCCGGTGCTACCTGCACAAGCACGACCATGCGACCCAGCACAGCTACGCCCGCCGGGCCTACGACTGCGCCACCGCCTGGCGCGATCCGACGGCATCGGTCCAGGCGGGCCTGCTGCTGGCCGTCGCCTGCTGCTGGACCGGCGACCTGGCCGCGGCGCGGACCCACGCCGACCGGGCGGCGGCCCACCTGGACGGCCTCGACGACGCCTCGGTCGCCCGGCTGCTGCCGGCCCTGGCCGACCTGTCCTGGGTCCAGCTGCAGCTGCACCGGCTGCCGGAGGCGGATGCGCAGCTGCGTCGGGGGCTACGGGTGGCGCAGGCGCGCGGTGCCGAGGAGCACTGGATTCTGTTGCAGGTCCTGCACGGCGCGACGCTGCGTGAACTCGGCAGGCTGGGCGAGGCCGAGCGGCGCACGGAGCGCGCCCGGGTGGCCGCCGAGCTGCGGGCCGGCGCGGTCCACCGCGAGCTGACGCTGATCGCGCTCGCCGAGATCGCGCTGGAGGCGGGGGACAACGAGCGCGCCCGCGAGCTGGCCGAGCAGGCGCTGGCCGTGGGCGGCGCCGACGCCCGGTTGGCCCCCGCGGCGCTGGTGCTGACCGGGCTGACCATGATCCAGACAGGCAGCCCACGGGAGGGGCGCGACCTGGTGCTGGAGGCCGCCGGAGGCAGGCGGCTGCGGCTGGTCCCGGTCGCCGGGCGGGCCCGGGTGCAGGCCGCCCTGGCCGCCGCGGACGCTGCGCTCGGCCATCAGGAGGAGGCCCTGCGCTGGAGCGACCTGGCGATGTCCAGCGCGCGGGACTGCGGCCTGGACCGGCCCCACGGCTACGCGCAACTGGCCCGCGCCGAGGCGCTGCTGCGGTCTGATCCCGACGGCGCGCAGCGCGCGGCCGACACGGCACGTGCGGCGTTCGCCCGGGCCGGCGGCTGCCTCGGGCTGGCCGCCGCACACCTGGTCATGGGGGTGGCGCACGGTCGCATGGGCCGGGCGACGGAGTCGGCGTCCGCGCTGGCCCGGGCCGAGGAGCTGTACCGGCGCTGCGCCGCGACCGCCGCGGCGGACAACGTCCGGCTGATGCGGGCCACCGCCCGAGCGGGCGCCGCCGGGGCCGGCGACGACGAGCGCACCACGATCGAGTGCCTGTCGCCGAGGGAGATGCAGGTGGCGCGCCTGATCGCCCAGGGCAGCTCGAACCGGCAGATCGCCAGCGTGCTCGACATCAAACTCAACACCGTGCAGGTCCATGTTGGACGGATTCTGCGCAAGCTGCGGGTGCGCTCCCGCACCGCGGTGGCCCGGCTGGTCACCCTCGCCGAGGCGACGGAGACCCCGCCGGAGCTGATTCCGGCACCGGTGGCGCTGCCCGCGCCCGCCGCGATACGGGAGCCGACGGCGGTGCGGGAACCGACGGCGGTGCGGAAACCGACGGCGGCGCGGGAGCCGACGGTGACGGGGCGGCAAACGACGCTGCGTGAGCTGGCGGTGGTGCCTGAGCTGGCGGTGGTCCGGGAACCGACGGTCGTGTCGGGCCCGGCACCGGTGCCGGAGCTGGCGTCGGGCACCCTGCTCGGCACGGTAACTAGTTTCCGTTATGGCAGGTCAGGGCGAGGACTCTTAGGCTCGTGGAAGCCTTACGGGACAGGAAAGGTGTGCGCGATGACGACCCTTGCCGGACGGAGCCGCGACGTACTCGACATGGCGTTCTTCCAGGACCCCTACGCGGTCTACGACCGACTCCGCGCGGCCGGTCCGGTCCATCCGATGCGGACACCCGACGGCATCGACGTCTGGGTGATCACCCGGTACGAGGAGGCCAAGGAGGCGCTGTCGGATCCGCGCTTCACCAAGAGTTTCGCCGGCGTTCCGGAGATCTTCGCCCAGCAGAACACCGGCATCTCCGCCCACGAGGCATACACCGACATCCTGACCAAACACATGCTGTTCGCCGATCCGCCGGACCACACCCGGCTGCGGGAGCTGTCGGCGAAGGCGTTCACCCGCCGGCGGGTCGAGGCGCTGCGGCCAGAGATCCAGCAGATCGTGGACGGCCTGCTGGACAAGATGGCCGCCCAGCGGGAGGTCGACCTGCTGCGTACGCTGTCCTTCCCGATGTCGATGGCGGTGACCTGCCGCCTGTTGGGCATCCCGCCCGCGGACGAGGACGCGTTCCGCCAGTGGACCGAGACCATCTTCACCACCAACGACCCCGCCCGGATGAACGAGGCGGTGCGCGCCGTCGACCAGTACCTGGTGGGCGCGATCGAGGCCAAGCGGGCCGACCCGGCCGACGACCTGATCACCGCGTTGATCAACGCGCGGGAGCACGGGGACCGGCTGAGCGACCGCGAGCTGGTGTCCACCTGCGCCCTGATGTTCGTGGCCGGCTACGAGACCACCGCCAGCATGGTGGGCAACGCCGTCCTGGCCCTGCTGGAGCACCCGGACAAGCTGGCCGAGCTCAAGGCCGACCCGTCGCTGATGCCCAACGCGGTGGATGAGCTGCTGCGCTTCGACGGCCCGGTCAACGTGGCGACCCTGCGCTCCACGGCCACCGACGTGCGGATCGGCGACACCACGATCCCCAAGGGCCAGTTCGTGCTCGTCTCGCTGATCTCGGCCAACCGGGACGGTGAGAAGTTCCCCGCCCCCAACGAGCTGGACTTCACCCGCCCGCTCGGCGGCAGCCTCGCCTTCGGGCACGGCATCCACTACTGCCTCGGCGCGCCGCTGTCCCGGGTGGAGATCGAGGTGGCGCTGAGCCGGCTGCTGGCGCGCTTCCCGAACCTGAGCCTGGCCGGGCCGCCGACCACTCTGCGGTGGCGCAACAGCCTGCTGGTCCGGGGCCTGAGCGCGCTGCCGATCCGGCTGTACTGATCGCCGCGACCACACCTGGGGCAGGGGGAAGCTGTGCTCAGCGCAAGTCTTCTTCGCCGTGCCGCCGAGCGGTCCCTGGGCGCCGCCCCCACCGCGGGGGTGCGGGCGGACGCCGGCCCGGACCCCGCGTGGGTGCTGGACGAGGCGGAGCGGTTCGTCGCACTGTTCCACGCCGAGGGCAACGGGCGGGACGGGTCGCCGGCCCGGCGGATGGCGGAGATCCGCGCGGAGGTGGCGGACACCGGGACCTACACCCACACGCTCGAGGAGCTGACCTTCGGCGCACGGGTGGCGTGGCGCAACAGCAACCGGTGCATCGGCAGGCTCTACTGGCGGAGCCTGCGGGTCCGCGACCGGCGGGGCACCGCCGACGCGGCCGACATCGCCGCGGAGTCGATCAAGCATCTCGTGGAGGCGGGCAGCGGGGGGCGGATCCGGCCGGCGATCACGGTGTTCGCGCCGGACCGGCCCGGCGCTCCGGGCCCGCGCATCCACAACGAACAGCTCATCCGGTACGCGGGCTACGCCCGGCCCGACGGTACGGTCCTCGGCGACCCGCTGAACGTCGGCCTCACCGAGCTGGCGCTGCGCCACGGCTGGCCGGGCGGCGCCGGAACCCGGTTCGACGTGCTGCCTTTGGTCATCGAGACCGCGCGGGACGGCATCGAGGTGTTCGAGCTGCCGCCGGAGGCGGTGCTGGAGGTGCCGCTGAGCCACCCGCGCTACCCGTGGTTCGCCGGGCTGGGGCTGCGCTGGCACGCCGTGCCCGCGATCTCGGCCATGGACCTGGAGATCGGCGGCGTGCGGTACCCGGCGGCGCCGTTCAACGGCTGGTACATGGGCACGGAGATCGGCGCACGCAACCTCGGCGACACCGACCGCTACAACATGCTCCCCGTGGTCGCGGCGAGGATGGCGCTGGACACCAGCTCCGACGCCACGCTGTGGCGGGACCGCGCGCTGGTCGAGCTGAACGTGGCCGTCCTGCACTCCTTCGCCCGGGCGGGCGTCAAGATCACCGATCACCACACCGAGTCGAACCGGTTCATCACCCACCTCCGGCGCGAGGAGGAGGCGGGCCGGATCTGTCCGGCGGACTGGTCGTGGATCGTGCCGCCGGTGTCCGGGTCGGCCACCCGCGTGTTCCACCGCTACTACGACGACGCGGACCTGCGCCCCAACTACCTGCGCCGGCAGTGCCCCGTCGCCCGGGGGCCGGACCGCACCGAGTAGCGCGGCGTCGCCACGGGCGCGGGGGCGGGTCACGGCCGCCCCCGCGGCCCGGCGGACCCGGCGACCGTCGTGCAGCGAAACGCAGCCACATCCGCAAGCGCAGAGGAGGTGCCGTCGAGTGACCCGGGAGACCGGACCCGCCGACCCCATCGCGGTCGTCGGGGTGGCGTGTCGCCTGCCCGGCGCCGACGGCCCGGACCGGTGGTGGGCCAACCTCGTCGCGGGCGTGGACAGCGTGACGGCGCCGTCCGCGCGGCGGCGCGCCGCCGCCGTGCCGACCGGGCCGGGCCTGCCCGGCGAGGGCGGCTTCCTGGACTCGGTCGCCGAGTTCGACGCCGAGTTCTTCGGCGTGTCCGCGCGTGAGGCCGTGGCCATGGACCCGCAGCAGCGGCTGGCGCTGGAGCTGGCCTGGGAGGCGCTGGAGGACGCCGGGATCGTGCCCGGCCGCCTGGGCGCCCGCCCGGTCGGTGTCTTCGTCGGCTCCTCCTCGGACGACTACGCGTTGCTGGTCTCCCGCAGCGGGCCGGCGGCGCTGTCCCACCACGCCATGACCGGGCTGCAACGGGGCGTCATCGCCAACCGGGTGTCGCACCACCTCGGGGTGCGCGGGCCGAGCCTGCTTGTCGACACGGGGCAGTCCTCGTCGCTCGTGGCGGTCCACCTGGCCTGCGGGAGCCTGCGGGCGGGGGAGTGCGGGCTGGCGCTGGCCGGCGGGGTGAACCTGGCGCTGGTGCCGGACGCCCAGCTGGCCGCCGCGCGGATGGGCGTGCTGTCGCCCCGCGGACGCTGCCGGGTCCTCGACCGGGGCGCCGACGGGTTCGTCCGGGGCGAGGGCGGCGGGCTCGTCGTGCTGAAGCCGCTGGCCGCGGCGCTGGCCGACGGCGACCGGGTGTACGGCGTGATCCGCGCCAGCGCGGTCAACCACGACGGCGCGGGGGAGGAGATGGTCGCCCCGGACCGGCGCGCCCAGGTGGAGCTGCTGCGGTCCGCGCACCGGGCGGCCGGGGTGGGCGCCGCGGACGTGCAGTACGTGGAGCTGCACGGCACCGGCACCCCCACCGGCGACGAGACGGAGGCCCGTGCGCTCGGCGAGGTGTTCGCCGGCCGGACGACCGGCCCGCTGGCCGTGGGCTCGGCGAAGACGAACGTCGGCCACCTGGAGGGCGCCGCCGGGATCGCCGGGCTGATCAAGACCGTGCTCGCGCTGCACCACCGTCGACTCCCGCCGAGCCTGCACTTCACCGCGCCCCCGGACCGCCTGCCGCTCGCCCGCCTGGGCCTGCGGGTCCAGACCGAGACCTCCGCGTGGCCCCGCCCGGACGGGCCCCTGGTGGCCGGGGTCAGCTCGTTCGGCATGGGCGGCACCAACTGCCACGTCGTGCTGGCCGCCCACGACCGGCCCGGTGCCGGTCCCGGTCCGGAGTTCACGGGGCCGCTGCCGTACGTGCTGTCCGCCCGGAGCACCGCGGCGCTGGCCGAGGCGGCGGCCAACCTGCGTGCCCACCTGGCGGCCCGGCCGGGGCTGCGCGGCGTGGACGTGGCGTACACCCTGGCCGCCGCCCGCACCGCGCACCCGCACCGCGCGGTCGTGGTCGCGCACGAGCGCGCCGAGCTGCTCGCCCGGCTCGCCGCCCTCGCCGCGCCGGGGGCGGCCGCACCGGGGGTCGCCGCGCCGGGGGCGGCCCCGCCCGACGCTGGCACGCCCGAACTGCCCGCGCGGCTGCGGGAGCCGGTCGGCCGCTTCCTCGCCGGCGAGGCGGTGGACTGGTCGGAGGTGTTCGCCGGACACGCCGCGGCCCGGGTGTCCCTGCCGACCTACCCGTTCCAGCGCACGCGGCACTGGCCCGCCGACACCGGCGCGCCGACCGCGCCGACCGCGCCGACCGTGCCGAGCCGGGACGGTGGCGGGGCCGCCCACGCGGACGCCGCGATCGGCGACGGGGTGAGCGGGGGCGCCGCGACCGGCGGCGAGGCGAGCGGAGAGGCCACGCCGATCGGCGGCGTCGCCGCGACCGCCGGGGCCGCGCCCCTGGGCGCCGTGCTCGACCTGGCGTCCCGGGTCCTGGGCGGCGCCGTGGCGCCCGACGTCCCCTTCCGCGACCAGGGCTTCGACTCGGTGATGGGCCTGGAGCTGCGCGACCTGGTGGAGGAGCACACCGGCGCGGACCTGCCGGTGTCGCTGCTCTACGACCATCCCACCCCGGCCGCCCTCGCCGCGCACCTGGCGGGTCGCACCGGGGCGGACGAGCCGCGCGGCGCGGCGCCGGACCCACCGGCCCAGGACGCCGACCCGGTGGTGATCGTTGGCGACGCCGACCCGGTGGTGATCGTCGGCATGGGGTGCCGGTTCCCCGGCGGGGTCCAGACTCCCGAGGACCTGTGGCGGCTGGTGGCCGAGCGCGTCGACGCCATCACCGACCCGCCGGCCGAGCGGGGCTGGGACCGGATGGGCGTCACCGGCCTGCGCCCCGGCGGGTTCCTCGACGGCATCGACCGCTTCGACGCGGAGTTCTTCGGCATCTCCCCGCGGGAGGCCGCCGCCATGGACCCGCAGCAGCGGCTGTTCCTGGAGGTGGTGTGGGAGGCCCTGGAGTGGGCCGGGATCGTGCCCGGTTCGCTGCGCGGCACCCGGACCGCGGTCTTCGCCGGGGCGACCGCCCAGGACTACGGGGCGCGCCTGCACGAGCAGGCCGACACCGCCGGGGGCTTCCTGCTCACCGGCGGCACCCCGAGCGTGCTGTCCGGCCGGGTCGCCTACGTGCTCGGCCTCGGCGGGCCGGCGATCACCGTGGACACCGCGTGCTCCTCCTCGCTGGCCGCGGTGCATCTGGCCTGCCGGTCGCTGCGCACGGGGGAGAGCTCGCTGGCCATCGCCGGTGGCGTGACCGTGATGCCGCTGCCGGGCATGTTCACCGAGTTCGCGCGGCAGGGCGGGCTGTCCGCCGACGGGCGCTGCCGCGCCTTCTCCGCGGCCGCGGACGGCACCGGCTGGGCGGAGGGCGCCGGTGTCGTGGTGCTGGAGCGGCTCTCCGACGCGCGTCGCCACGGCCACCGGGTGCTGGCGGTGGTGCGGGGCTCCGCGCTGAACTCCGACGGCGCCAGCAACGGCCTCACCGCGCCGAGCGGGCTGGCCCAGCGGCAGGTGATCGCCGACGCGCTCGCCGACGCGGGGCTGCGACCGGACGAGGTCGACGCGGTCGAGGCGCACGGCACCGGCACCACGCTCGGCGACCCGATCGAGGCCACCGCGCTGCTGGCCGCGTACGGGGTCGACCGGCCCGCGGACCGCCCGCTGCGACTGGGCTCGGTGAAGTCCAACATCGGGCACACGCAGGCCGCCGCCGGGCTGGCCGGTGTGATCAAGATGGTGCTGGCCCTCCAGCACGGTGAGCTGCCCGCGACCCTGCACGTGGACGAGCCCACGCCGCACGTCGACTGGTCGTCCGGCGGCCTGGCGCTGCTGACCGAGGCCGCGCCGTGGCCGGCGACGGCGCGGCCGCGGCGCGCCGGGGTCTCCTCGTTCGGCATCAGCGGGACCAACGGCCACCTCATCCTCGAGCAGGCGCCGCCGGCGGCCCTCGGTGAGCAGGCCCCGCAGGCGGCGGAGCCCGGGCCGGCGCCCGACGGGGGCCCGGTGGTGCTGGCCCTGTCCGGACGCACCGAGCACGCCCTGCGCACCCAGGCCGCCCGGCTGCGCGCGCATCTGGCCGGCGCCGACTGGTGCCCGGCCGACGTGGCGTACTCGCTGCTGACCACCCGGACCCGGTTCGCCCGGCGCGCCGCGGTCACCGGCACCGCCCGCGGCGACCTGCTGCGCGGCCTGGAGGTGGTCGCCACCGGCGGCGCCGACCCCGCCGTGGTGCACGGCAGCGCCGTCGACGGGCACCGTCCGGTCTTCGTCTTCGGCGGCCAGGGGGCGCAGTGGCGCGGCATGGCGCGCGAGCTGCTCGACGCCTCGCCGGTGTTCGCCGACGCCATGGCCGCCTGCGAGCGGGCGCTGGCCCCGCACGTGGACTGGCGGCTGATCGGGGTGCTGCGCGGCGACCCGGGCCAGCCCGACCTGGACCGGGTGGACGTGGTGCAGCCGGTGCTGTTCGCCACCATGGTCGCGCTGGCCCGGCTGTGGCGGGCCCACGGGGTCCACCCGGCCGCCGTGGTCGGCCACAGCCAGGGGGAGATCGCCGCCGCGTGTGTGGCCGGGGCCCTGAGCCTGGAGGAGGCCGCGCTGGTGGTCGCCCGCCGCTCCCGGGCGCTGGTGGCGCTGGCCGGGCGGGGGGCGATGGCCTCCATCGCCCTGCCCGCCGACCGGGTGCGGCCCCTGCTGTCGGCCTGGGACGCGCGGGTGTCGGTCGCCGCGCACAACGGCCCGAACGCCGTCACCGTCTCGGGCGAGCCCGCCGCGGTCGCCGGCCTGGTGGACCGGTGCGTCGCCGACGGCGCACGAGCCAAGATCATCGCGGTCGACTACGCGTCGCACTCCGCCCAGGTCGCCACGCTGCGCGAGCGGCTGGTCGCCGACCTCGCCGACGTGCGTCCGAACCCGCCGGCCGTCCCGCTGATGTCCACGGTGGACGTGGCGATGGTGCGCGGCGCGGACCTCGACGCCGGCTACTGGTACCGCAACCTGCGCGAGGTGGTGCGCTTCGACGACGCGGTGGCCGCGCTGATCGCGGCGGGCCACCGCACCTTCGTCGAGGTCAGCCCGCACCCGGTGCTGCTGTCCGGGATCGCCGAGCGGGCCGACGAGCTGGCCGAGCCGGTGGTCCTGGTCGAGTCGCTGACCCGCGACGACGGCGGGGCGGAGCGGTTCCTGCGCTCGCTGGCCAAGGCCGATGCGCACGAGCTGCCGGTCGACTGGTCCACGG
>DATMJT010000631.1:0-15979 GCA_035553735.1 Pilimelia sp. | reverse complement strand
CAGCAGCACCAGGACCGGCAGCAGCAGCGCCACCACCGAAAGGATGATGCTGCTGGCGTCCTCGGCGGTGCTGGCCACCGGCGCGCCCACGCCGGCCGTGGTCGCGTTGATCACCGGGCGGGCGGCGGCCTTCATGCCGTGCACGGCCAGCGCCACCAGGCCGCCGACCACCAGCGGCACCCACTGGTGGGAGCCGAAGAAGTCGCCGGGGTCGGCGACGGTGACGGTCTCGGCGGTGGACCCGGCGCTGAACACCAGGCCGCCGGACGCCGGCCGGACCACCGTCTGCAGCACGTCGTTGACGTGGTCGACCACCGGCACCTTGTCGGCCACCACCTCGACCGCCAGCAGCACGGCCAGGATGACCAGCACCCAGCCGTTGGCCAGCCAGCCCCAGCCGCTGGGCAGCTGCACCAGGTCGGAGTAGCGGCCCAGCAGGCCGAGCGCCAGCAGGGGGATGTACGCGTTGAGACCCGCCGAGGCGGCCAGGCCGGTGCCGGTGAGCGCTTCTAACACCCGTCCAGCATCGCACCGGGGAACCAGTGCCGCCGCCCGGCGCAGGCCCGTGCGGGCGGCGTACCACCGGCTGCCCCGGCGCCGCCGCCCGGCCGGGGTGGCCGGCGGCGGGCGCTTCGCTACCCTCGTCGGGTGCGGTTGGTGATTGCCCGGTGCTCGGTGGACTACGTGGGACGGCTCTCGGCGCACCTGCCGCCGGCCACCCGGCTGCTCATGGTGAAGGCGGACGGATCGGTCTCGATCCACGCCGACGACCGGGCCTACAAGCCGCTGAACTGGATGAGCCCACCCTGCCGGATCGAGGAGGCACCGGGCGTGTGGCGGGTGGTGAACAAGGCGGGCGAGGAGCTTCGGATCACCCTGGAGGAGATATTCCAGGACACCTCGTACGAGCTGGGGGTGGATCCCGGCCTGCGCAAGGACGGCGTCGAGGCCCACCTGCAGGAGCTGCTCGCGGCCTCGCCGCAGGTGTTGGGCGAGGGCCTCACCCTGGTCCGCCGCGAGTACATGACCGCGATCGGCCCGGTCGACCTGCTCTGCCGCGACGCGGCCTGCGGCGAGCCCGACGCCTCGGGCGCCGGGTCCACGGCCGGGGTGCGGCACTGGGCGGTGGAGGTCAAGCGCCGGGCCGGGATCGACGCGGTGGAGCAGCTCACCCGGTACGTCGAGCTGCTCAACCGGGACCCGCTGCTGGCGCCGGTGGGCGGGATCCTGGCCGGGCAGGCGATCACGCCGCAGGCGCGGACGCTGGCCGAGGACCGCGGCCTGCGCTGCGCGGTCGTCGACTACGACGCGCTGCGCGGCATCGAGCGCGACGAGCTGACCCTGTTCTGACCCGGCCCGCGCGATGCCGGGGCCGGGTTCCCGCCGACGACGCCCCGCCCGCCGGCCATGGCAGACTCCGGGCAGACACCGAAGCGAGGGGAGTGGGCGTGGCCGGGGAGCTGCACAGCGTCGGAGTGGTGGGGCTGGGGACGATGGGCGCCGGCATCGTCGAGGTCTTCGCCCGCAACGGCGTCCGGGTGGTGGCGGTGGAGGTCGACCCGGCGGCGCTGGAGCGCGGCCGCGCCACGCTGACCCGCTCCACCGACCGCGCGGTGGCGCGCGGCAAGCTCACCGAGGGCGACCGCGACGCCCTGCACGGGCGCGTCGAGTTCGCGGTCGGCCTGGCGGCGCTGGCCGACGTCGACCTGGTCGTCGAGGCCGTGCCCGAGCGGCTGGACCTCAAGCGCACGCTGTTCGCCGACCTCGACCGGATCTGCCGGCCCGACGCGGTGCTGGCCACCAACACCTCCTCGCTGAGCGTCATCGACATCGCGGTGGCCACCGGGCGCCCGGAGCGGGTGCTGGGCGTGCACTTCTTCAACCCCGCGCCGGTGATGCGGCTGGTCGAGATCGTCCGCACCGTGGTGACCGCCGAGGAGGTCGTCGCGGGCGTGCGCGACCTGGTGGCCCGGCTCGGCAAGGTGGGCGTGGTGATCGGGGACCGGGCCGGGTTCATCGCCAACGCCCTGCTCTTCGGCTACCTCAACCACGCGATCACCATGCTGGAGTCCGGGTACGCCGGCCGCGACGACCTGGACGCCGCCATGCGGCTCGGGGCGGGCCTGCCGATGGGCCCGTTCGCCCTGCTGGACCTGATCGGCCTGGACACGTCGTACGAGATCCTGGACACCATCTACCGGCGGGGCAGCCGTGACCGACGTCACGCCCCGGCCCCGCTGCTGCGACAGCTGGTCACCGCGGGACTGCTGGGCCGCAAGACCGGCCGGGGTTTCTACACCTACGCCCGGCCCGGCTCCGGCGAGGTGGTGCCCGACGACCGCCCCGCCGGGGTCCGTGGGCCGGACGCCGCCGGGCGGGCGATGGGGCCGGGGGCCGCCACCGCGGCGACCGGGACCGGCGACGCCCGGCCGGTGCGCACGGTGGGCGTGGTCGGCTCCGGCGGACGGGCCGCCGGCGTGCTGGAGGCCTGCGCGGTGGCCGGCTACGCGGTGCTGGCCGCGGCGGACGAACCGGAGCGCGCCGCGGCGGTGCGCGACGCGCTGGCCGCGTCGCTCGACGCCCGGGCGGCCGCGGGCGAGCTGACCGAGTCCGACCGCGCGGCCGCCCTGGCCCGGATCACCTGGGCGGGCGCGGTGGAGGAGCTGGCCGCCGCGGAGCTGGTGCTCGAGGCCGTGGCGCCCGACGCCCGCCGCGCGGTGCTGGCCCGCCTGGACGCGGTGTGCCGCCCGGGGACGGTGCTGGTCACCACGGCGGCCGACGGCTCGCTGACCGAGCTGGCGATGGCCACCGGTCGGCCCGCCGACGTGGTGGGCCTGCGCTTCTTCCACCCCGCGCAGCGCAGCCCGCTGGTGGAGCTGGTGCACGGCGTGCGTACCGCCGAGGAGGCGGTGGCCACCGCCCGGGCGCTGGCGACCTCACTCGGCAGGACCGTGGTGGCCTGCGGCGACCGGGCGGGGCTGGTGGTCGATGCGCTGCTGTGCAGCTACCTCAACGACGCGGTCAGGATGGTCGAGTCCGGGTACGCCGACATCGACGCGGTCGACCACGCGATGACGCTCGGCTGCGGTTACCCCGCAGGGCCGTTCGCCCAGTTGGACGAGATCGGGCTGGACACGGTGCTGGCGGTGCAGCGGCGGATCTACGCCGAGACCCGCGAGCCCGGCCTGGCCCCGGCGCCGCTGCTGGAGCAGCTGGTCACCGCGGGGCGCCTCGGTCGGCGCACCGGCCACGGATTCCGGGCCCACCCCGCCGGCTGAGCCGACGCGCGCAGTGCGGCGGTGTTCGCGGTGCGGGGGGCGGTGTTCGCGGTGCGGGGTACGGCGGTGTGCGCGGTGCGGCGGCGCATCCGGACCGTACCCTGGCCGGGGTGAGCCCCCGCCGCCATCACCGCCGCGCCGACGAGCCCGCCCCACTGGACCCCGAGCGGGTCCGCCGCGGGGTGGAGGCGGTCCAGTCCTGGCCCGACGGGGCGTGGCGGGTGCGCCACGTGCCGGGCGGGGCGGCGGCGAAGACGTACCGCTGCCCGGGCTGCGACCAGGAGATCCAGCCCGGTGTGCCGCACGTCGTGGCGTGGCCGGCGGACGAGCGGGGGGACGCGGCCGACCGCCGGCACTGGCACACCGGCTGCTGGCGGGCCCGGGACCGGCGGCGGCCCCGCTGAGCGGGCGCCGCCGGGGTCGACGAGGCGAGCTGCGTCACCCGGCGCGGACGCGGATCACCTCCCGGCTGAGCGGGCGCCGCCGGGGGCGACGGGCGAGCTGCGTCACCCGGGCGCGGCCGCGGATCGCCTCCGCCCCGCGGGCCGTCACACTGACAGGGTGAGCGAGCCGATCCGTGCCAACTCGATCCTGCCGGCCGACCGCGAGGACATCACCCTGCACACCGCGGACGGGCTCGCGCTCGTCGGCGAGCTGGCCCGGCCGCCCGGCGGCCGTCCCCCGGTGGCCACGCTGGTCTGCCTGCACCCGCTGCCCACCCACGGCGGCATGATGGACAGCCATGTCCTGCGCAAGGCCGCCTGGCGCCTGCCGGCGCTGGCCGACGTGGCGGTGCTGCGCTTCAACACCCGGGGCACCGCCAGCGTCCGAGGCACGAGCGAGGGTGCGTTCGACGGCGGTGACGCGGAGCGCCACGACGTGGCGGCCGCCATCGAGTACGCCGAGTTCGCCGACCTGCCCCAGGTGTGGCTGCTCGGGTGGTCCTTCGGCACCGACCTGGCGCTGCGGCACGGCTGCGACCCGCACGTCGTCGGGGCGATCCTGCTCTCTCCGCCGCTGCGCACGGCCGGCGACGAGGACCTCGGCCGGTGGGCGGCGGCGGGTAAGCCGCTCGTGGCGCTGGTGCCGGAGTTCGACGACTACCTGCGGCCGGAGCCGGCCCGGCACCGGTTCGCCGCGGTCCCGCACGCCGAGGTGGTCGGGGTGCCGGGCGCCCGGCACCTGTGGGTGGGCGACGCCGAGACGGTGCTGGACGAGGTCGTGCGCCGGGTGGCGCCCGGGGCGTACCCGCTGCCGCGCGAGTGGTCCGGGCCGATGGCGTACGGCGACGCCAGCGCGTACGCCGACCGCACCGTCGCGGCGTTCGCGGCCGTGCCGCCCGAGGGGGGCTGGCCCGGCCGGGCCGACTAGTGCTGCCCCTGGCGGGGGAGCACGGCCTCGCGCCCGACCAGCCGCGGGTTCACTCGGCGTCCGCGCCGACCCGCGCCGCCTCGACCCGCCGGACCTCCACCGGGCCGCCGGCGCCGCCCTCCCGGAGCACGGCTGGTTCCCGGGTCTCCGCCCTGGGTCCGCGCTGCTCCGGCTGTCCGACCGCCCCTGACTCGGCGAGCTTCATCTGCTCGGTCACCGGCTTGCTGTCCGCGGTCGCCTTGCCCCCGCCGACGGCCTTGCCCACGGGGACGCTGCGGGTCTCGGCCGGGGGCATACCCTCGGCGGTCCTGCCCTGGGCGGTCTCGCCCTGGGCGTCCCGGCCCGCCGCGGTCGTGCCCGCGGCCTCCGGGCCCTGTGCGGTCGTGGCCTGTGCGGTCGCGTCCGCGGTCTCCGGGCCCTGTGCGGTCTCGCCCCGGGGGGTCACGCCCTCGGTGTCGGTGCCCTGGGCGGCCGTGCCGGCGGCCTCCTTGGCATCCGGGCCCACAGCGCCCGCACCCGCGACAGCGCCCGCACCCGCGACAGCGCCCGCACCCTCGTCGGCCCGCGACTCGCTGGACGTGCGCTCGGCCGCAGCGGCGCCTTCGGCGTCCGGCCGCTCGGCGCGGGTCGTCCCTGCGGCGGCTTGGGTCTGCCTTTCCCCTGCGACCGCCCGCTGCGGTTCCGGAGCCCCGGCCGCCTGCTCCGGGGCGGCCGGACGCTCCTGGCCGGTCGGCCGGTCCGGGGCCGCGGCAGGCTCCCCGCCACCCGACCGGTCGACCGGTACGGGGCTGGGCGGGCCCGGCCGCTCGGCGGTCACCGCGCGGGCCACGCCGGTCACCCGGGCGACCCCCGAGACCGCGTCCGGGCGGGCGCCCGGGGTAGCGGCGGACGGCCGGTCCGGGGCGGGGCGGCCCACCATCTCGCTGGACGCCCGGCGGGCGGTGGCGAGCTGACCCTCGACCTCGGCGAGGCGCTGCTGCGCGGCCACCAGCTCCTGCCGCGTCGCGCCGGTGCGCTGCTCCACCTCGGCGAGTCGCTGGTGGGCCTGGGTCAGCTCCTGCTGCAGCGCGGTGAGCCGGGCCCGAGCCGTGTTGATCTGGTCCTCGGCCTGGCTGCGCAGCTGGGCGGCGTACCCCTCGGCCTCCGCGCGCAGGGCCGCGCACTCCCGCTCGACCTGTTCGCGCCGCTGGCGCAGCTCCTGCTCGGCCTGTACCCGACGCTGACCCAGCTCCTGCTCGACGCCGGCGCGCCACTGGGCCAGCTCGCGCTCGGCCTGCGTACGGCGCTGGGCCAGCTCCTGCTCGGCCTGCGCGCGGCGCTGGGACACCTCCTGCTGCAGCTGCGCGTGCGCCCGCTCGGCCTGCTGCCGCGCCCCGTCGGTGATCCGCTGCGCCTCCTGCTGGGCCGCGGCGTGGGCCGCCTGGGCCTGGTTGCGCAGTCCGGTGGCGTACTGCTCGGCGGCCGACCGGACCTGCGTCGCCTCCTTCTCCGCGGTGGTGCGCAGCGTCTCGGCCTCCCGGGTGGCGGCGGCCACCTCGGCCTGCGCCGCGGCTCGCCGCTCGGCGTCCGCCTTCTCCTCCTCGCTGCGGCGGGCGGCCAGGGCGATCTCGAAGTCGCGCACCGCGGCGGCCGCCTTGGCGCGTGCCTCGGTCAGCACCCGCTCGGCCTCCTGCCGGCGTGCCTCGATCTCGTCCTTGGCCTCGGCGCGGATCGCCTCGGCCTGCTCCTCGGCCATGGCCAGGATCTGCTCCACCCGCGGGCCGAGGTGCCGGAACGACACCCGCTCCGGCACGGCCGGGCGCCGCTGCTCCTGGGCCAGCTGGGCCTGCAGCTGCTGGAGCTGACCGGCGAGCGCCTGGATCTGCGCGTACGCCTGATCGCGCTCGGCCGCGAGCGTGGAGATCTCAACCTCGACCTGGGTCACGTACCGCTCGACCTGGCGTTTGTCGTAGCCCCGCAGAGCCACCTCGAAGGTCGGCTCGGTAGCCCCATCATCACCAAGAGAGAACAGATCTCCGCCGTGCTGCGCCATGGTTCCATCCTCACACGCAAAGTCCCGTCACGCGCGGATACACACCGGCGTGACGGGACCTGCGTTTCTTTGGATCATATAAGCCCATTTGCGGGTTGGTGGCGAATTTCCGAACAAACCGGCTGGTTGCCGGCCAATCCGTCGCGCCGCACCCGCACCCGTCGTCCCTGCCGACCGGCCCTCAGCCGCTGGTCTTGGCGGACACCTTGCTGTCGGAACCCTCGCCGCGGGGCTCCGCCGCCGGCTTGGCGTCGGCCTTGGCGTCGGTCTTCGCCTCGGCTGCCTTGGCGGCGGCCGGGGCCGGCGTCACCGTCGGCACGATGCCGGCCAGGCCGGAGAGCATCTGCCCGAGCTGGTTGGTGACGGTGTCCTTCTGGCGGGTCAGGTCCTCGACCTCGCGCCGGGCCGCCTGGGTGACCAGCTCGGCCTCGGTGCGCGCCTCGCTGACCAGGCGGTGCGCCTCGGCGCGGGCCTCGCTGAGCGTCTTGTCGGCGAGCGCCTTGGCCTTGTCGACGGTCTCGGTGGCGCTGCGCTCGGACTCCAGCCGCCGGGCCTCCGCCCGCTGCTCGATCTCCTTGGCGCGGTCCTCGGCCGCGCGGGCCCGCTCCTCGGCCTCGGCGACCAGCTTCTGCGTGGCGGCCACCTGGGCGGCGTGCCGCTCCGACTCCTCGCGCTCGGCCTTCTCCCGGCGCTCGGCCAGCTCCAGGGCAAGTGCCTGCAGGTCCTTGTCGCGCTTGTCCCGCGCGTCGGACAGGATCTTGGTCGCCTCGGCGCGCTTCTCCTCGGCCTCGCGGGCGGCCTTGGCGCGCAGCTGGGTGATCTCCCGCTCGGCGGTGGCCCGCAGCGTGGAGACCTCCCGCTCGACCGTGGACTTCAGCTCCGCCACCTCGTGCGCCGTCACGGTGCGCAGCTGCTTGGTCTCGCGGTCGGCGTCCGAGCGCAGGGTGTCGGCCTCGCGCCGGGCCTGCACCCGGACTTCGGCGGCCTCGCGCTCCGCGGCCGTGCGCAGGTTGCCGGCCTCGCGCTCGGCGCTGGCCTTCATGGCCGCGGCCTCGGCCCGCGCCTTGTCGGTGATCTCCCGGGCCTCCAGGCGGGCCGCGGACAGGATGCCCTCCGACTCCCGCTTGGCCTCGCTGCGGTGCTCGTTGGCCTGCTCCTCGGCGAGCCGGAGGATCTGCTCCACCCGGGTGCCGAGGCCGGACAGCGAGGGCCGGTTGTTCTCCTCAAGCTGCTTGTTGGTCTCGGTGAGCTGCTGTTCGACGGCGGCCAGGCGCTGCTCGGCCTGCCGTAGCCGGCGCTGCGCGTCGTTCATGCGCTGCTCGGCCTCGGCCCGGGCCTGCTCCGATTGGGTCAGCGCGGCGGTGAGGCGCTGCAGGTGGCCGTCCACCTGGTGCCGGTCGTAGCCGCGCAGAACAACCGTGAAGTCGTGGGGCGCGCTGGTGTTGTCGAAGAACGCGAGCGATGAGTCCTGCTGGGGCATTGGGACATAGTTGCAGACCGACCCGGGGGCCTCGCAAGAGTGTACCGGTCATGTCGCGCTGAGTTGTCACACTGCGGCTGGCCTGCGGCGTCGTGTCCCGGCGGGTGGCTCGCGACCGCTGACCGATCGGTTTGGACACCGCTGCCGCTCGGCCGAGGCGTGTCGCGCGCGACACGCCCGCCGATGCCCCGAACGGGTGATCCGTCTCGGCCGCGGCCGCGTTCAGGCCGCCGTCGGGGTCGGCGCGGTCGGGGCCGGTTGAACGAGCTCGACGAGGACGCCGCCGGCGTCCTTGGGGTGCACAAAGTTGATCAGCGAGCCCGCGGTGCCGCGCCGCGGCGCGTCGTAGAGCAGACGCAGGCCGCGCGCGCGCAGTGCCGCGGCGGCGGCCGCCACGTCCGCGACCGTGTACGCCACCTGCTGCACCCCGGGGCCGCTGCGGTCCAGGAACTTGGCGATCGGCGAGGAGTCGGACAGCGGCGCCAGCAGCTGCACGCAGCCCCCCTGCGGATCCGGTCCCACGGCCAGCATCGCCTCGCGGATGCCCTGCTCGGGGTTGGTCTCCGTGTGCACGCAGCGCATGCCGAACACCCGGGTGTAGAACTCGATCGCCGCATCCAGGTCGGCCACCGCGACGCCGACGTGGTCGATGCGCAGCAGCCCGATACCCGGTCCCGGCGGCGTGTGCCCCGGGCTCGCCGACGCGGCGCCGGGGCCCGTCGCGTCCGGCTGGCCCGCGGTCGCGGTCACGTGATCGCCCGTCATCTCGATGCTCCCTCGCTGCGGTGGCCGCCCGGCCGTCCGGCCCGCCCGGCGGCGCGGGCGGCCCTGCCCCGGGCGGGGCCGGGTCGGGGGCGGAAACGCGTTGTGAGCAACCGCGCACCCAGCCTCGGCACGGTACCGCCCGGCCTGGCGTTAGGCTTACCGAACCAACGTTAAGGTGGCGGCGGCGACCCCGCCCGGCCGGCACCGCGACGGCGCCCCGGGCGGTGCCCGGTCGGCCGTCACTGGACCCGCGACCCGGAGGCGACAGCATGACCTCGGTGATCGTCAGCGGCGCGCGTACCCCGATGGGGCGGCTGCTGGGCAACCTCAAGGACTTCCCGGCGACCCGGCTGGGCGCGGTCGCGATCAAGGCCGCGTTGGAGCGGTCCGGAGTCGCTCCCGAGCAGGTGCAGTACGTCATCATGGGGCAGGTGCTGCCGGCCGGCGCGGGACAGCTGCCCGCGCGGCAGGCCGCCGTGGCCGCCGGCATCCCGATGAGCGTCCCGGCGCTGGGCATCAACAAGGTGTGCCTGTCCGGCCTCAACGCCATCGCCCTGGCCGACCAGCTCATCCGGGCCGGTGAGGTCGACGTCGTGGTGGCCGGCGGCATGGAGTCGATGACCAACGCCCCGCACCTGCTGATCGGCCAGCGCCACGGCTACAAGTACGGCGACGTGGTGCTGCGCGACCACATGGCCCTCGACGGCCTGACCGACGCCTACGAGGGTATCTCGATGGGCGAGTCGACCGAGCGGCTCGGCACCAAGCTGGGCATCTCCCGCGAGGAGCAGGACGCCTTCGCCGCCGCCAGCCACCAGCGGGCGGCCGCCGCGCAGAAGAACGGCGTGTTCGCCGAGGAGATCGTGCCGGTGGAGGTGCCCCAGCGCCGCGGCGACCCCATCCTCGTCAGCGAGGACGAGGGCGTCCGGCCGGACACCACCGTGGAGTCCCTGGCCAGGCTGCGGCCGGCGTTCAGCGCCGAGGGCACCATCACCGCCGGCTCCTCGTCGCCGATCTCCGACGGCGCCGCGGCGGTGGTGGTGATGCGCCGCACCCGCGCCGAGGAGCTGGGCCTGGACTGGCTGGCCGAGATCGGCGCGCACGGCAGCGTGGCGGGGCCGGACAACTCGCTGCACGCCCAGCCGGCCAACGCGATCCAGCAGGCCCTCGCCAAGGAGGGACTGACCGCCACCGACCTGGACCTGGTGGAGATCAACGAGGCGTTCGCCGCGGTGGGCATCCACTCCACCCGTCAGCTGGGCGTGGACCCGGCGATCGTCAATCCCAACGGGGGCGCCATCGCCCTCGGCCACCCGATCGGGGCCTCCGGGGCCCGGCTGGTGCTGACCCTGGCCCTGGAGCTGCGGCGGCGCGGCGGAGGCGTGGGTGCCGCCGGGCTGTGCGGGGGCGGCGGCCAGGGCGACGCGCTGATCCTGCGCGTACCAAAGGCGTGAGCGGCGCCGCCGGACTCGCCGGGGGGCGCCCGGGCGTGGGCCTGGCCGGGCCGCGGCGCAGCCGGGACGTGCCGGCGCTCGTGCGGCTCGCCCGCGACGGCGATCCGCGGGCCGTGGCCCGCCTGGTCAGCCTGGTCGAGGACGGCGACCCCCTGCTGCCCGAGCTGGCCGCGGCGCTCGCCCCGTACGCCGGGTCGGCCCAGGTGGTCGGGTTGACCGGTGCTCCCGGCGTGGGCAAGTCCACGACCACCAACGAGCTGGTCCGCGAGCTGCGCGCCCAGGGCCGCCGGGTGGGCGTGCTGGCCGTCGACCCGTCCAGCCCGTTCACCGGCGGTGCGATCCTGGGCGACCGGGTGCGGATGCAGGACCACGCCACCGATCCCGGCGTGTACATCCGGTCGATGTCCAGCCGCGGGCACCTCGGCGGTCTGTCGGCGGCCACCCCGCAGGCCGTGCGGGTGTTGGAGGGGGCTGGCTGCGACGTCGTCCTGGTGGAGACGGTCGGGGTCGGCCAGGCCGAGGTGGACGTGGCCCGGCTCGCCGACACCACCCTGGTGCTGCTCGCGCCCGGGATGGGCGACGCGATCCAGGCCGTCAAGGCGGGCATCTTGGAGATCGCCGACATCTTCGTGGTCAACAAGGCCGACCGGGACGGGGCGGACGCCACGTACCGCGACATCCAGGGCATGATCGCGCTCGGCGAGCGGGGACCGGGCGACTGGCGTCCCCAGGTGGTCCGTGCGGTGGCCGCCCGCGGCGACGGCGTCGACGGCGTCGTCGCCGCGATCGACAAGCACCGCGGCTGGCTGGTGGACAGCGGGGAGCTGGAGCGCCGTCGGGAGCACCGGGCCGCCGCCGAGATCGAGGCGATCGCGCTGGGCGTACTGCGGGCCCGAATCGGCACGCTGCGCCAGGGCGCGGCCCTGCCCGCGCTGGCCCGCGCCGTGGCCGCCGGTGAGCTGGACCCGTACGCCGCCGCAGACCGGCTGCTCACCGGGCTGGGCGACGACGGCGGGTGAGCCGCCGCGCCGCCACCGACAGGAGTCCCGCACCTACGCCCGCCGGGCCCGGTACGCCGGTTGGGGCACTGCGCTTTGCCGGTGCCCGGCTGGGCCCGGTGCGCCTGCGGGGCGCAGCGCGCCTTCGGGCCCACGACGCCGCCGGTACCGGCCCGAGCGCGGCGCAGTCGTACCGAGCCGTACCGTATGGCGGTTATTCCGGGCCGATAACAGCCATACGCTACGGCTGAGTGCGGCGTGACTGTGGCCGGGGACCGGCGGGCCGGACCGCAACGCCCGACGCCCGGCATCGCTGCGCGGCGTCGGGCGCGGGGCGCCGGGCGCGCGGCGCCGGCATCGGCCGATCGGAGCCGCGAACCCGCCCGCCGACCGGGGCGGATCCCACCGACGCGCGTCGTAGGGTAGGGCCCGGCGGATCATCGGTGCGGCGGGTGCTCGGGCGGACGGGCGGGGGCCGGCGTGCCGCGCGCGGGCACCGCGCCGGTCGACGCGCATCGGGGCACAGGGAGGTCGCGGAGGGTGCGGGGCGCGACGGTGGTGGTGCGGGGCTTGGCGCACCGGCCGGGCCGGTCGCTGGTGGTGGCGCTGCTCGCCGCCGCGGCGGTCGGCGCCGCGGTGCTGGCGCCCGCGTACGCCCGAGCGGCCCAGCAGTCGGTGCTCAGCGACGGCCTCCGCAACGCCCCGGTCACCGCCACCGGCCTCGCGGTCGCCGCCGCCGGCACCGCCGACGCGGCCCCGGCGGCCCACAATCTGACGGCCGACGTGCGCGCCACCGTCGACGCCGCGCTCGCCCGCCGCCCCGCGCTGGCCGGGCGGTTCGGCCCCGGCCTGGCCGGGCTCGACGTGGACACCACCCTGACCGGCCGGGCGGAGCCGCTGGCCGCCCGGCTGGCCTACCGCGACGGCGCGTGCGCCCAGCTGCAGATCACCGGCGACTGCCCGGTGGACTCCGGCGAGGTGCTGGTCAGCGCCCGGTCGGCGGCCGAGCACGGCATCGTGACCGGCGACCGGGTGACGCTGAGTTACCCGACGGCGGGCGGCCCACGCCCCCGCGCCTTCCGGGTCACCGGGCTCTACGCCCCGCGCGACGCCGGTGCCGCGTACTGGGGCCCGACCGGCTACTTCGCCGCCGGTTCCGGCGGCCCCGACGCGGCCACCCGGATCGACGCGCTCTTCGCCGGCGTCGAGGACGACGTGCGCGCCGAGCCCGGTGCCGCCGTCTCGCTGCGGCTGGACTACCCGCTGCGGGCCGCCGCGGTCCGGCTCGACGACGGGCCGGCGCTGCGGGACGCGCTCGGCCCGCTGGCCGGTGACCTGCGTGCCGCGGACCTGGAGCTGGACACGGCGCTGCCGGCGATCCTGGACGACGCGCAGGCCGACGCGGGCGCGCTGGCCCGCACCGTGCCGGTGATCGCCGTACCGCTGCTGCTGCTCTGCTGGTTCGTGCTGTTCCTGCTGGTCGCGGCGCTGGTCGAGGACCGGGCCGCGGAGCTGGCGCTGGCCAGGCTGCGCGGGCTTGCGCCGGGCCGGGCGGCGCGCTTCGCGCTGGGCGAGACGCTGCTGCTGATCGCCCTCGCCGCGCCGGTGGGCGCCGGGGCGGCCCTGCTGCTGGTGGACGCCGTGGCCCGGCTCGCGCTGGCCGAGGGGACGCGGGTGGAGCTGCGCTGGCCGGTGGCGGCGGCCGCCGCGGTGGCGGTGCTGGCCACGGGCCTGGCCGCGGCGCTGGCCGCCCGGCGTACCCTGGCCCGCCCGGTGCTCGCCCTGTTGCGGCGGGTGCCGGCCCGGCGCCGCTGGACCGCCGGGGCCGCCGAGGGCGTGGCCGTGGCGCTGGCCGCGGTCTCCCTGATGGCCGCCGTGGCCGACCCCGGGGCACCGCTGGCGCTGCTCGCGGCGCCGCTGCTGGCCGTGGTCGCCGGAGTCGGCACCGCCCGGTTGCTGATGGCCGCCGCGCGCCTGCGACTGCGGCTGGCCCGGCGCCGCGGCCGGGTGCCGGCGCTGTTGTCCGCGGCCCAGCTCGCCCGCCGTCCGGGCGGGCACCGGCTGGTCGCGGTGCTCACGGTGGCCGTGGCGCTGCTGGCCTTCGCCGCCACGGCCTGGGACGTGGCCAGCCAGGCCCGGCGCCGACACGCCGAGCAGGCCGTGGGCGCCGCCCGGGTCTACGCGGTCAGCGCCGCACACCCGGAGGCGCTCGTCGCCGCCGTCGGCCGGGCGGACCCGCAGGGCCGGTCGATGGCCGTGGTACGGGCCGAGGAGCAGTACGGCGACGGCCGGGTCGCGCTGGTCGGCGTGCAGTCGGCGATTCTGCCCCGGGTCGCGGTGTGGCCGGGTCCGGCCGACGTGGCGGCGCTGGCCGCGGCCCTGCACCCCGGGGCGCCCGCGCCGCTGGTGGTGGCCGGGCAGCTGCACGTACGGGTCCGGGTGGCCGCCCTGTCCGGGGCGCGGACCCGACTGGCCGCCCTGGTGGCCGCGCCCGGCGAGCCCCCGGCCGCCGTCTCGCTCGGGGTGCTGGGCATCGGTGAGCGGGAGCTGGACGCCGCCCTGCCCGGCTGCGCCGGTGGCTGCCGGCTGATCGGGTTCGGCCTCACCCGCGCCGGCGGGGGCAGCGCCCCGTTCGCCGCCGAGCTGCAGCTCGCGGCGATCCGCTCCACGGCCGGTCCGGTGGCCTCGCCCGGGTGGGACAGGCCCGACGGCTGGCGGACCGTCCCGCAGCGGGCCCCGCAGGCCCGGGTCGACCTCACCCCGGGCCCGGTGCTGGGCTGGCGGGTCAGCTCCACCGACCCGGGGGACGTGGTGGTCGAGTACCGGGACGCTCCGGACACGCTGCCCGCGGTGCTGGCCGGTGCGGCGCCGGCCGACGACCCGCGGGCGACCGGGTTCCGCTTCCCCGGGTTCAGCCAGGCGCCGCAGGACTTCACCGTGGTGGGCCGGGTGGCGCGGCTGCCCCGCGTCGGGCCCGCGGGGCTGCTCGTCGACCTGGACTACGCGGTGCGGGCGGCCTCGCGCACCGCCGGGCTCGCCGACAGCAGCCAGCTGCGGTACGAGGTGTGGGCGGCGCCGGACGCCCCGGCCGACCTGGACCGCCGGCTGGCCGAGACGGGGGTGCGGGTGCTGCGCACCGACTCGATCGACGGGGAGCTGGCCCGGGCCGCCCGGCGCGCCCCGGCCCTGGGCTTCCGGCTCTACCTGCTCGCCGGTGCCGCGGCCGTGCTGCTGGCCCTGGGCGCGGTGCTGCTGGTGGTGGCGGTCGCCGCCCCGGGCCGCCGGGCCGAGCTGGCCGCGCTGCGCACCGCCGGGGTGCGGGTCCCGCTGCTGCGCCGGGCGGTGCTGCGCGAGCACCTGGCGCTGCTGGGCGCGCCGACCGTGGTGGGGTTCGCCGCCGGCGTGGCGGCGGCGCTGCTGATGCTGCCCGGCACGCCGCTGGTGACCGTCGGCGGACCGGTGGGCTCGCTGGCGTACCGGCCGGCGTGGGGGGCGCTGCCCGTCGCCCTGGCGGTCTGCGCCGCCGGCGTGGCGGCGGCGCTGTTCGGGGTGCGGCGGCTGCTGACCGCCGAGGACCGCGCGGCCCGTAGGACCCGGCTGTGACGGGGCTCGGGGTGACCTGCCGCGGGCTGGTCTACATCTACCGGCTGGAGGGCTACGACGTGGTCGCTCTGGCCGGGGTCGATTTGGACATCGCGCCGGGCGAGTCCGTGGCCCTGCTGGGCCCGTCCGGCTCGGGCAAGTCCACCCTGCTGGCACTGCTGGCGGGCCTGCTGCCGCCGGCCGCCGGGCAGGTGCGCGTGGGCGCGCACGACCTGGCGCGGGCGGGCGAGGCGGAGCTGGCCCGGATGCGGGCCACGGACGTCGGCGTGGTGCTGCAGGGTGCGGGGCGCAACCTGCTGCCGTACCTGACCGCCGAGCAGAACGTCCGGTTCGCCCAGTGGGGGGCGCCCGCCGCGCGCCGCCGGGAGCTGCCCGCCCCGGCGGAGGTGCTGTCGCTGGTCGGCCTCGGGGCGCGCCGGGGGCGGGCGCGACCCGAGGCGCTGTCGCCCGGCGAGCGGCAGCGGCTGGCGCTGGCGGTGGCGCTGGCCAACCGGCCGGGGCTGCTGCTGGCCGACGAGCCCACCAGCCAGCTGGACGCCCGGGCCCGCGACGAGGTGATGACCGCCCTGGACGCGGCCGGGGCGGCCGGCACCACCGTGGTGGTGGTGACCCACGACCCCGCGGTGGGCGAGCGGATGAGCCGCACGGTCACGATCCGCGACGGCCGGGTGGGGGCGGAGGGCCGACGCGGAGAGGACTACGCCGTGGTGGGCCGGGACGGCTCGGTGCACCTGCCCCCGGACGTGCTCGCGCGGGTCGGGCCGGGCACGCTGCTGGAGGTGCGCGCCGGGCCGGACGGCGCGGTGGTGCTGGTGCCGGTGAGCGGCGACGACCACGGGCCCGCCGGAGAGGCCGTCGCCACGGCCGGGACCGGCCCAGCCGGCGGGGGCGCCGCGGGTGAGCGCACGGCCGGTGAGCGAGCGGCCGGTGAGCGCGCGGCCGGTGAGCGAGCAGCCGCCGGTGGTGCGGCCGGTGGGGGCGGGGACGCCGTCCGGGCC
>DATMJT010000630.1:0-13116 GCA_035553735.1 Pilimelia sp. | reverse complement strand
CGTGCCGGGGTCCAGCCGCTCCGCCGAGAAGACGCCGCCGGCGGCGTCTTCTCGGCGGAGCGGCTGGACCCCGGCACGGCCGTGCTGCTGCGCAAGGCCCCGCTGCCCGGCCCGGAGTGCGCCGGGGCGCTGCTCGACCTCGGGTGCGGCTACGGGCCGATCGCCTGCGTGCTGGCCCGCCAGGCGCCGGCCGCCACGGTCTACGCCGTCGACGTCAACGCCCGCGCCCGTGCGCTGGCCGCGCGCAACGCCGCGACGGTGGGCGCCGCCGACCGGGTACGCGTGGCCGCGCCGGACCAGGTCCCCGAGGACGTGCGGTTCGACCAGGTGTGGAGCAACCCGCCGATCCGCATCGGCAAGGCCGAGCTGCACGACCTGCTGCGCCGCTGGCTGCCCCGGCTGGCGCCGGGCGGGGTGGGCTGGCTGGTGGTGGCGCGGCACCTCGGCGGGGACTCCCTGCACCGCTGGCTCTGCGCCCAGGACTGGCAGGTCCAGCGCCACGCCAGCCAGAAGGGCTACCGGGTGCTGCGGGTGACCCGTTGACCCGCCCGAGGCGCCGGCGGGTCGGCGCCGACGGGCGGTTGCCGCGGGCGCCGCGCGGAAAAACCGGCGGACCCGGCGGCCGAGGTGCGCGACGATGCCGGCGTGGGATACGTCGATCTGGCCGGGGTGGGGCACACGCTGCCCGACGGCCGCGTGCTGTTCGCGGACGTGTCGTTCCGGGTCGGCGAGGGCGCCAAGGTGGCCCTGGTCGGCCCGAACGGGGCGGGCAAGACCACCCTGCTGCGCATGGTCGCCGGTGACGCGCCGGTCGGCGTCGGCACGGTGGCCCGCACCGGCGGGCTGGGGGTCATGCGGCAGTTCATCGGCATGATCGGCGACGACCGTACGCTGCTGGATCTGGCGCTCTCCCTCGCCGCCGCGCCGCTGCGGGCCGCGGGCGAGCGGCTGGCGGCCGCCGAGCGGGCCCTGGCCGACGCGGAGTCGGCCGGCGCGTCGGGCGCCGCCGCGGAGAAGGCGCAGCTGCGCTACGCCGACGCGATCGTCGGCTGGGGCGAGACCGGCGGCTACGCCGCCGAGGTGCTCTTCGACACCGCCAGCGTGGCGGCGCTGGGGCGGCCCTGGGACGCCGTCCGCGACCGCCCGGTGCGCACCCTGTCCGGCGGACAGCAGAAGCGGTTCGCGCTGGAGCTGCTGCTGCGCGGTACGGACGAGGTGCTCCTGCTCGACGAGCCGGACAACTTCCTCGACGTGCCGGGCAAGCGCTGGCTGGAGGAGCGGCTGCGGGAGTCCGACAAGTCGGTGCTCTACGTCTCACACGACCGGGAGCTGCTGGCCCGCACCGCCGACCGGGTGGTGACCGTGGAGGGCGGCGGCGCCTGGGTGCACCCCGGCGGCTTCGCGTCCTGGCACCGGGCCCGGGTGGCCCGGCACGACCGGCTGGAGGAGCGGCGCCGGCGCTGGGACGAGGAGCGGCAGAAGCTGCGCGAACAGATGCTGACGTACAAGCAGAAGGCGGCGTACAACTCGGACATGGCCTCGCGCTACCAGGCGGCGCAGACCCGGCTGCGCAAGTTCGAGGAGGCCGGACCGCCGCCGCTGCCCCCGCGGGAGCAGGAGATCACGATGCGGCTGGCCGGTGGGCGCACCGGCAAGCGGGCGGTGATCTGCGAGCGGCTGGAGCTGGACGGGCTGACGTACCCGTTCGACCTGGAGGTCTGGTACGGCGACCGGGTCGCGGTGCTGGGCGCCAACGGCACCGGCAAGTCGCACTTCCTGCGCCTGCTGGCCCGCGGCGGGACGGACCCCGACCCGGCCGCGGCGCCGGTGGCCGCCGCGACGCCGGCGCCGGTCGCGCACGCGGGCGTGGCCCGGCTGGGTGCGCGGGTGCGGCCCGGACACTTCTCGCAGACCCACGACCGGCCGGACCTGCTGGACCGCACGCTGGTCGACGTGCTGTGGCACGGTGACGCGCACCGCGGCGGCCTGGACCGGCACGCCGCGATGCGGGCGCTGCACCGGTACGACCTCGCCGGCCAGGGCGACCAGCGCTTCGGCACCCTGTCGGGCGGGCAGCAGGCCCGCTTCCTGGTGCTGCTGCTGGAACTGGGCGGCGCGACCCTGCTGCTGCTGGACGAGCCGACGGACAACCTGGACCTGGCCAGCGCCGAGGCGCTGGAGGAGGGGCTGCGGGCGTTCGCGGGCACGGTGCTGGCGGTGACGCACGACCGCTGGTTCGCCCGCTCGTTCGACCGGTTCGTGTTGTTCCGCGGCGACGGCGAGGTCGTCGAGACAGACGAGCCGGTCTGGGACGTGGCCTGACGCCACCCGGCAGCGCGGGACCGGCCGCGCCCGTCGGCCGCCTGCCCGACGACCCGACGGCCCGCCCCGGCGGGTGATGCCGCCGGGTGGTTCCGCCGTTCACTCACGGCCTGGCCGGTGTGCGCTGGCCCACGGCCCTTTACGGTGGGACGCAGCGGCGGCTAGGGTCGGAGCAGTACCACCACACCCACGGGAGCCCGGTGGACCGGGCTGAGAGGGGGGCTGCCGCCCCCGACCGTCGAACCTGATCCGGGTAATGCCGGCGCAGGGAGGAGCCAGCGTGGCGTCGTTCGGTCGACTGCACCTCATCACCGACACCCGACCCGGGCGGGACCCGCTCGGCGTGCTGCGCGCGGCGCTGGCCGTGCCCGGTGCGGCCGCCGACCTGGTGGTACAGCTGCGGGTCGAGGACCATCTCACCGACCGGGAGGCGTACGAGCTGGCCGGGCGGGTTCGGCAGCTGTGCGCGCCGGCCGGCGTGCCGTGGCTGGTCAACGACCGGCTGGACGTGGCGCTGGCGGCCGGCGCGGGGGGCGGCCACGTCGGCGCGCACGACCTTCCCGTGGGCGTCGCCCGCCGGGTGCTCGGCCCGGCGGCGCTGCTCGGCGCGACCGCCCGCGAGCCGGCGGCGGCCCGCACGGCCGTCGCGCACGGCGCCTCCTACCTCGGCGTCGGCCCGGCGTACCCGTCCGGCACGAAGCCGGCGCTGCCCGAGCCGATCGGCCCGGCCGGGGTGGGCGCGGTCGCCGCCGACCTGCCCGGCACGCCGGTGATCGCGATCGGCGGGATCACCGTCGACCGGGTGCCGGAGCTGCTGGCCGCCGGGGCGTACGGCGTCGCGGTCGTGGGGGCGGTCTTCGCCGCCGCCGACCCGGGCCGGGCCGTGGCGGAGCTGCTGGACGCGCTGCGCCGCGGGCCGCGCCCGCCGGGCGCCGAGCCCGAGCGGCCGGGCCCGCCCGGGGTCGGGCCGCACCGGGCCGCCGGCACCGCCGCCGCGGTCGGCGGCGGGGGCGGCGCCGGGGTGCCGCGGTGACCGACGTCGCCGTGATCGGCGGTGGGCCGGCGGGCCTGGCGATCGCCTGGCGGCTCGCCGGCCGGGGCGCGCGCGTGCGGCTGTTCGACCCGGCGGTGGGCTCCGGCGCCGCGTACGCCGCGGCCGGCATGCTCGCCCCGGTGGCCGAGGCGTACTTCGGGGAGGCCGCCCTGACCCGGCTGCTGGTCGCCGCGGCCGCGCGCTGGCCGCACTTCGCCGCCGAGCTGACCGCGGCCACCGGGCAGGATCTCGGCTACCGCACCGACGGGACGCTGATCGTGGCGCTGACCGCCGACGACCTGGCCGAGGCCGAGCGGCTGAGCGCGTACCAGGCCGGGCTGGGGCTGCCGGTACGCCGGCTGCGCGCCGGGGACCTGCGCGAGCGGGAGCCGCTGCTGGCGCCGCGGGTGCGCGGCGGCGCGTACGCGCCGACCGACCACCAGGTCGACCCGCGCCGGCTCGTCGCGGCGCTGCGGTCGGCGGCGTTGGGCGTCGGCGTGGAGCTGGTGCCGCGGGCGGTGCGCGCGCTGGACGACGTCGCCGCCGGGACCACGGTGGTCGCCGCCGGCTGCGGCCTGGCCGACCTCACCGGGCTGCCGGTGCGGCCGGTGAAGGGGCAGGTGCTGCGACTGCGCGTGGCGGCCGGTGACGCGCCGGTCGCGGCCGGCTTCCGGCACGTCCTGCGCGGCTACGTGGACGGACGCCGGGTGTACCTGGTGCCCCGCGCCGACGGCGAGGTGGTCGTCGGCGCCACCGTCGAGGAGCGGACCGACGACGCGGTGACCGCCGGGGCGGTCCTGGACCTGCTGCGCGCGGCCACGGACCTGGTGCCGGAGCTGGCCGAGTACACCCTGGCGGAGACGTGCGTGCGGCACCGCCCCGGCACACCGGACAACGGGCCGGTGCTGGGCCCGCTGCCGGGGCGGCCGGGCACGCTGGTGGCCGGTGGCCTCTACCGGCACGGGATCGTGCTGACCCCGCTGGTCGCGGACGCCGTGGCCGCGCTGGTGGCCGGCGAGTCCCCGCCGGAGGAGTGCGCACCGTTCGGCGCCGAGCGGTTCCGCCGTGCCGCGCTCGCGGCCGCCCGGGGTGGGGACGGCTGATGGAGCTGATGGTGAACGGCGTGCCCCGGGCGGTGCCGGAGGGCGCCACCGTGGCCGACGCGGTCGCGGTCGTGACCGCGCAGACCCGCGGCCTGGCGGTCGCGGTCAACGGCGAGGTGGTGCCGCGTGCGGCGTGGCCGACCGCCCGGTTGTGCGCGGGCGACCGGGTCGAGGTGCTCACGGCCGCGCAGGGAGGCTGAATGACCACGACGGAGTTCGGCGCGCCGCGGGTGGGGCCGGGCCAGGCCCGGCCGGCGGCCGGCGACCGGCGTCGGCCGGCGCCGGCCGACGACCCGCTGGTGATCGCCGGGGAGGCGCTCGGCTCCCGGCTCATCCTGGGCACCGGTGGCGCGTCCAGCCTGGCGGCGCTGGAGGCCGCGATCGTCGCCTCCGGCACCGCGCTGGTGACCGTCGCGCTGCGCCGGGTCGACGCGGCCGCGGCGGGGCACGGCGGGCTGCTGGACCTCATCGACCGGTGCGGGGTGCGGGTGCTGCCCAACACCGCCGGCTGCTTCACCGCCGCCGAGGCGGTGAAGGTGGCGCACCTGGCCCGGGAGGCGTTCGACACGTCCTGGGTGAAGCTGGAGGTCATCGGGGACGACCGGACCCTGCTGCCGGACGGGGTGGAGCTGGTGCGGGCCGCGCACCGCCTGGTGGACGACGGGTTCACCGTGCTGCCGTACACCTCGGACGACCCGGTGCTGGCCCGGCGGCTGGCCGACGCCGGCTGCGCGGCGGTGATGCCGGCCGGCGCGCCGATCGGCTCCGGCCTCGGCATCCTCAACCCCCACCACATCCGGCTCATCCGGCAGGACGTCGAGGTGCCGGTGATCCTGGACGCCGGCGTGGGCACGGCGTCGGACGCGGCGCTCGCGATGGAGCTGGGCTGCGACGCGGTGCTCCTGGCCAGCGCCGTCACCCGGGCCGCCGACCCCGCGCGGATGGCCGCGGCCATGCGGCACGCGGTGGCCGCCGGGCGGCTGGCGGCCGGCGCCGGGCGGATCGCCCGTCGCTTTCACGCGCTGGCGTCCACCTCGGACGAAGGTCGGCCCGAGCTGTGACCGCTGGCCATGCGGTGGCGGCGGGCCCCGGCCATGCGGTGGCGGCGGGCCCCGGCGTGGCGGCGGGCCCCGGCGTGGCGCCGCCGGCCCGCCCGCGCCCGGCCACCGAGGCCCGCACCGGCCCCGCCGTCGACCTGCGCGGGGTGTGGGTGCTCACCGACCGGCGGCAGGCGCGCCGGCCGCTCGCGGACGTGGTCGCCGCCGCCGTGGACGGCGGTGCCCGGGTGGTCGTCCTGCGCGAGCGCGACCTGCCCCGCGCGGCGCGCGCGGCACTGGCCGTGCGGCTGCGCGCGGTGCTGCGCCCCGCCGGCGCGCGACTGGTCGTCTCCGGCGCCGACCCGCTCGGCGGGGACGCCGTGCACCTGCCGGCGTCGGCCGGGCCACCGCCGGCCGACGCCGTGCTGGTGGGCCGCTCCTGCCACGACGCCGCCGAGCTGGCCGCGGCCCGGTCGACCGCCCACTACGTGACCCTCTCGCCGGTCTACGCCACCGACTCCAAGCCCGGATACGGTCCCGCGCTCGGCCCGCAGCGGCTGGCCGCGCTCGTGGCGGCGGCCGGGCTGCCGGTCGTGGCGCTGGGCGGGGTGACGACGGCCGCCCGCGCGGCGGCCTGCCTCGCCGCCGGCGTCACCGGCGTCGCGGCCATGGGCGCGGTGATGCGGGCCGCCGACCCCGGCGCCGCCGTGGCGGCGCTGGCCCGAGCCTTCCAGGAGGGAGTCGCATGACCCCACCGGTCGCGCTGACCATCGCCGGTTCCGACTCCGGCGCCGGCGCCGGCGTCCAGGCCGACCTCAAGGTGTTCTCTGCGCTGGGGGTGTACGCCGCGTCGGTGGTCACCGCGGTGACCGCGCAGAACACCCGGGGCGTGCAGGACGTCTTCCCGATGCCGGGCACCGTGGTGGCCATGCAGCTCGGCGCGGTGCTGGAGGACCTGCCGCCGGCGGCCACCAAGGTCGGCATGCTGGCCACCGCGGAGGCGGCGGCGGCCGTGGCGGCCAGGGCCCGCGCCGGCGCCCTGCCGAACCTGGTGCTCGACCCGGTGCTGCAGTCCTCCAGCGGGCGCCGGCTCGGCGTGGTCACCGCGATCGAGCGGCTGCTGCCGTACGCGACGGTCGTCACGCCCAACCGCGAGGAGGCGTCGGCGCTGGTCGGCTGGCAGGTCGGCACCCCGGCCGACATGGCCGGCGCCGCCGCGCAGCTGGCCGCCGGCGGCCCGCCGTACGTGGTGGTGACCGGCGGGGACCTGGTCACCGGTGAGGAGGTGGTGGACGCCGTGTGGTCCTCCGCGGGCGCCAAGCTGGTCGGCCACCCGCGGGTGGCCACCCGCAACACCCACGGCACGGGGTGCACGTTCTCCGCCGCGATCGCCGCCCGGCTGGCGCTGGGCGACGCGGTGCCGGACGCCATCACGTTCGCCAGGCAGTACGTCGTGCGGGCCCTGCTGGGCGCGCGCGCGTGGACGATCGGGGCCGGGCACGGCCCACTGGATCACCTCGGCTGGTCCGGGTAGGAATGAGGAGGCAGGCATGCGACGCAAGGTGTACGTCGAGGGGCCGCGCCCGGACATCCGGGTGCCGTTCGCCGAGGTGGAGCTGACCGGGGACAACCCGCCGGTGCGGCTCTACGACACGTCGGGCCCGGGCAGCGACCCGGAGGTCGGCCTGGCGCCGCTACGGGGTCCGTGGATCGCCGAGCGCGGGGATGTGGCGCCGGTGCGCGGCGCCGGCACGCCGCTGGCTGGCCGCGACGGCGCCCGGCCGACGCAGCTGGCCTACGCACGGGCCGGGATGATCACCCCGGAGATGCAGTTCGTGGCGGTGCGCGAACAGGTGGCGCCGGAGGTCGTGCGCGAGGAGATCGCGACGGGCCGGGCCGTGCTGTGTGCCAACGTCAACCACCCGGAGACCGAGCCGATGATCATCGGCAAGCGGTTCCTGGTGAAGGTGAACGCCAACATCGGCACCTCGGCGGTGACCTCGTCGATCGCCGAGGAGGTGGACAAGCTCACCTGGGCCACCCGGTGGGGCGCCGACACCGTGATGGACCTGTCCACCGGCAAGCGGATCCACGAGACCCGCGAGGCGATCATCCGCAACTCGCCGGTGCCGATCGGCACGGTGCCGATCTACCAGGCGCTGGAGAAGGTGGACGGCGACCCGGCGAAGCTGTCCTGGGAAGTGTTCCGGGACACGGTGGTCGAGCAGGCCGAGCAGGGCGTGGACTACATGACGGTGCACGCCGGGGTCCTGCTGCCGTACGTGCCGCTGGCGGTCAACCGGGTCACCGGCATCGTGTCGCGGGGCGGCTCCATCATGGCCGCCTGGTGCCTGGCCCACCACGAGGAGAACTTCCTCTACACCCACTTCCGGGAGCTGTGCGAGATCCTGGCCCGCTACGACGTGACCTTCTCCCTGGGTGACGGGCTGCGGCCGGGGTCCATCGCCGACGCCAACGACGAGGCGCAGTTCGCCGAGCTGCGCACGCTCGGGGAGCTGACCAGGATCGCCTGGGAGTACGACGTCCAGGTGATGATCGAGGGTCCGGGCCACGTCCCGATGCACAAGATCAAGGAGAACGTGGACCTCCAGCAGGAGGTGTGCCACGAGGCCCCGTTCTACACCCTCGGGCCGCTGACCACCGACGTCGCGCCGGCGTACGACCACATCACCTCCGCGATCGGCGCGGCGATGATCGGCATGTTCGGCACCGCGATGCTGTGCTACGTGACCCCGAAGGAGCACCTCGGCCTGCCGAACCGCGACGACGTCAAGGCCGGCGTGATCGCGTACAAGATCGCCGCGCACGCGGCGGACCTGGCCAAGGGCCACCCGGGCGCCCAGGCGTGGGACGACGCGCTGAGCAAGGCCCGCTTCGAGTTCCGCTGGGAGGACCAGTTCAACCTGGCGTTGGACCCGGAGACGGCGCGGTCGTACCACGACGAGACGCTGCCGGCGGCGCCGGCCAAGACCGCCCACTTCTGCTCGATGTGCGGGCCGAAGTTCTGCTCCATGAAGATCACGCAGGAGTTGAAGGAGTACGCCGCGCGCGGCATGCAGTCCAAGTCCGAGGAGTTCCTGGCCGCCGGTGGCCGGGTGTACCTGCCGCTGGCCTGAGCGGCGGCGCCGCGGCGCGGCCGGTGCCCTTGCGGGCCCGGCCGCGACCGCGGTTCCCGGCGTCCGGGCGCCCGTGGCCGGCGTCCGCCGCGGCGGACGCCGGCCACGGGCGGGCCCGCTCAGCCCGCGACGGCGGGCGCGGCCGGCGCCGGCCGGGGCCGCAGGCGACGCACGTCCCGGCTGGCGAGCATGCCCAGGACGGCCAGTGCGACGAGCCCGGCCGCGCCGGCCAGCGCCGCCCGCACCCCGACGGCCTCGGCCACCGGCCCGGCGACCACCTGGCCCAGCGGTATGGCCAGGAACGACCCGACGGCGTCGTAGGAGTAGACCCGGGCCAGCTTCTCGGCCGGAACCTGCTGCTGCATGGTGGTGTCCCAGGCGATCGTGAACTGCTCCACCACGACGCCCGCCACCAGGGCGGCGGCCAGCAGGACCCCGAGGACCGGCGTGACGCCCAGCGCCAGCAGGAACAGGGCGTCGCCCAGCATGCACACCACGCCGACCAGCAGCGGCCGGCGCAGCCGCAGCCGCAGCGCCACGGCCGCGCCGAGCACCATCCCGGCGGTCTCGGCCGCGAGCACCAGTCCCCACGCCCGCCGGCCGATCGTCTCGTCGGCCATCGCCGGGCCCAGGACGTTCAGGCCGCCCGCGAAGGCGGCGTTGATCACGCTGAAGCCGGCCACCACCACCCACAGCCACGTGCGTGAGGTGAACTCGGTCCAGCCCTCCCGCAGGTCGGCCAGGACGTGCTGGCGCTCGCCCGCGGGCCGGTCCAGGTCCGCCACGCGCACCAGCCCGAACAGCACCGCGGCGAGCGCGAAGGCGGCCGCGTCCACGGCCAGCCCCCAGCCCGGGCCCACGGCGGCGACCAGCAGCCCACCGGCCGAGGCGCCGGCGATCATGGCGGTGTTGAAGCAGAGCCGGTTGATGGCGTTGGCGCGCTGGAGCAGCTGCGCCGGCACGGTCTGCGGGACCAGCGCGGACGCGGCGGGCAGCGCCAGCGCGCCGGCCACGCCGTTGGCGGCCGACAGGCCCACCAGCAGCGGCACGCTGGCGGTTTCGCTGAGCACCGTCGCGGCCACCACCGCCTGCGTGCCGGCGGCCAGCAGGCTGGCGCCCACCATCACCCGGTGCCGGGGCAGCCGGTCGGCGATCACGCCGCCGACCAGGAGGAACAGCACGTTCGTCAGGGACCGGGCGCCGACCACGAGCCCAAGGTCGGTCATCGAGCCGGTCAGGTCCAGCACGGCGAAGGCCAGCGCGATCGGGGCGACGGCGTTGCCGGCCATGGTGACCGTGCGACCGGCCACCAGGTAGCGGAACGGCGGGTACCGCAGCGGCCCCGGCGACCCGGCCGGGCTCACGGCTCCCGGTCCGTCGCCGCCCCGAGCGCGGCCACCCAGTCGACGTGCTCGTCCTGGCCGGGGACGATCTGCTCCCGGTTCCGCCGGCCGCGGCGCGCCCGGCCGCCCCGGGGCACGGGCGCCGGGTCCTCGGCGGCCGGCGGCGCCGCGCCCGCCCGGTCACCGGCTCCGGGTTCGCCGCCGGCCCGCCGACCGCGCCGCGGGTCGTCGCGGCCGGGTTCGCCGGGCCGGCGGGCACCGGGTCGCTCGCCCGGAGCGGCCGCCGCGGGCCCGTCCGGCCCGGGGTGGGGCGGTTGGTGCCCGGCCGCGGCGTCCTCGCCCACGCGGGGCCGCGGAATCGGCGCCGGGGCGGCCTGGCGGCCGGTGCGGGGGCCAGCCGGGGCGCCGCCCGAGGCCGGGGCGCAATCCGGCACCGTCGGCGAATCCCTGCCCGGGGCTGGCTGCGGTTCGCCGCCGTCGGCCGCCCGGCTCCGGGCGGCGCTCGGCGCCTGCTCGGCGGTGCGGGGCTGTTCGAGGGTGTCGGGATGTTCGGCGGTGCGGGCCTGCTCGGCGGCGCGGGCCTGCTCGGCCGCCGCCCGGGCCGCGCGCCGAGCCTCGGCAGCCCGTGCCCGCGCCTGCGCTGTCGGCACCGCCGCGACCGCCAGGGAGCCCAGCGCCCCGGCGCCGACCCCCAGCAGCGCGCCCAGGTAGGGCGCCTGCTGGGCGTCGCTCACGCCAGCGCCGGCGAGCAGGTAGGCCGCGGCGAGCAGGGCCGGTCCACCGATCCCGGCGAGCGCGACGGTGCGCTGCCCCAGTCCCCGCCGGCGGGCCAGTCCGGCGACCGCGGCGCCGGTGGCGAGGGCCAGCGCCGGGATGCCGACCAGCGCGGCGGCGCGGGCTCCGTCCGCGGTCCACGACGGAAGGTCCAGCACGCCCACCCGGACCTCGGCCGGGGCGTCGTAGCGGCCCAGCGTCGGAGCCGCGGAGACGAGCGCCAGCAGCCACCCGGCACCGGCGACGGCCGCGATGCTCCACCGCGCCACGGCGAAGCTGAGCACGGCCCCCGCGGCCAGGCCGCCCGCCGCGGCGCCGAGCCCGGTGGTCAGGCCCATGGTGAGCACGGGGTCCAGGGTCGCGGCGAGCTGCGCCGTCCGGGTCGGCTGCATGGTCAGCGGCACCACGACGGCCGCCCCGAGCGCGGCCGCGATCGCGATCGCGGCCCGGGCGCCGGCGTGCCGCGGCGCGCCGTGCCGCCGGGCCGTCCGCTCGGCCAGCGCGGCCCCGGCGAGCGCGGCCAGCATGGCGATCCAGGCCGCCCACACCAGCTGCGCCGACCACCGGTCGTGCACCTGCGCGGGGAAGGTCCGGCCGGGTCGGAGAATGCCCAGCGCGTACGCCACGCCGAGCTGCGCGCAGCCGACCGCGGCGGCCGACCCCACCGCGGTGAGCTGCACCCTGAGCCAGGTCCGAAGCACCATGCCGGGCACGTTACGGCGCCGGTCGGGCCCGCCGCCACGCCGGGCTGCCCGCCGGCCGCCACGCCGGATACCGGCCCGCCGCCACGCCGGGCTGCCCCGCGGCCGCGGTCGGCTCAGCCCAGCTGCGGCAGCACCTCGGCGGCGATCAGGTCGAGGTGGTCCAGGTCGGTCAGATCCGTCAGGCGCAGGTGCACCCGGCCGGCGCCGATGTCGGCGAACTCGCCGATCCGGTCCACCAGCAGCGCGGGCGGGCCGATCGCCGGATCCTCGGGCGGCAGCGCGCTCGGGGCGTGCAGCGGGGCCGCCCGCCGCCGCGCCTGCGCCTCGGTGCGCCCGCAGGCGACCACGATGCCGGCGGACAGCAGCAGCGGCTCCCGGCCGGACCCGGCCCGGCCGTACCGCTGCTCGGCCTCGCGGATCCGCTGGTACGCCTCGGCGGTCTCCTTCACCGACTTGAACGGCATGTTGAACTCGTCGGCGTACCGGGCCGCCAGCTCCGGGGTGCGTCGGGCGCCGCGCCCGCCGACGATCACCGGCGGGCCCGGGCGCTGCGCCGGCTTGGGCAGCGCGGGCGCGTCCACCAGGGTGTAGTGGCGCCCCCGGTGGCTGAAGGTCTCGCCCTCCGGCGTCGCCCAGAGCCCGGTGATCACCGCGAGCTGCTCGGCCAGCCGGTCGAAGCGCTCGCCCAGCGGCGGGAACGGGATGCCGTACGAGGTGTGCTCGCGGGCGAACCAACCGGCGCCGATGCCGAAGTCCACCCGGCCGCCGCTCATCTGGTCCACCTGCGCCACCATGATCGCCAGCGGTCCGGGCAGCCGGAACGTCGCCGACGTGACCAGGGTGCCCAGCCGGATGCGCGAGGTCTCCCGGGCGAGCGCCCCCAGTGTCACCCAGGCGTCGGTGGGGCCGGGCAGCCCCGGCTCGGCGCCCATCGCCTGGTAGTGGTCGGCCCGCAGGAAGCCGTCGAACCCGGCCTCCTCCGCCCGGCGGGCGAGCCGCAGCTGGTCGGCGTAGCCGGCCCCGCGGTGCGGTTCGATGAACAGGGACACCCGCATGCGCTTCCTCCGTCTCGGCGGCCGGCGTCCGTCAGCGGTGGTGGACGACGCGGCTGTCCCGGCGGGACTGCCGCGGGATGACCAGCCGCGGGCCGGCGGCCACCGGCGCCGGGTGCTCCAGTAGCAGCTCGTGCAGCTCCGCGCTGCACCGGGCGACCTGCTCCAGGTGCGCGGTGCGGCCCAGCGTACGGGGGCGCGGGATGTCGATGTCGAGCACCTCGCGGATGCGGCCCGGCCGCGAGCTGAGCACGACCACCCGGTCGGCGAGCAGCACCGCCTCGTCGATGGAGTGGGTGACGAACACGATGGTGGCCCGGTGCTCCATGTGGATGCGCTGCAGCTCCCCGGACAGCTCCTCCCGGGTCAGGGCGTCGAGTGCGGAGAACGGCTCGTCCATCAGCATCAACCGGGGCCGCTGGATGAGCGAGCGGCACAGCGCGACCCGCTGCTGCATGCCGCCGGAGAGCTCGTGCGGGCGGCGCTTGGCGAAGCCCTCCAGCCCGACCATGGCCAGCAGCTGCCGGGCGCGCGCGCGGTGCTGCGCGCGCCGCCAGCCGAACATCTCGACCGGGAGCAGGACGTTGTCCAGCACCGACCGCCAGGGCAGC
>DATMJT010000629.1:0-7526 GCA_035553735.1 Pilimelia sp. | reverse complement strand
GCCCGCCCACCCTGCTGCCGGTGGACATCTCCCGGGCGCTGGCCCCGGGGGTGGACGTCTCCTACGACCTGGACGCGGTGCTGCCGGCCGCGGACGTGGTCATGATGCTGCGGGTGCAGCGGGAGCGGATGGCCGACTCCTACTTCCCGTCGGCCCGGGAGTACTCCCGCCGCTACGGCCTGGACGCCGCCCGGGCCCGCCGGCTGCCCGGGCACGCGATCGTCATGCATCCCGGCCCGATGAACCGCGGCATGGAGATCGCCCCGGAGGTGGCCGACTCGGCCCGCTCCACCATCGTCGAACAGGTCGCCAACGGAGTCTCCGTGCGGATGGCCGTCCTGTACCTACTCCTGGGAGGCGCGCTCTGATGGCGTACCTGATCAAGGGCGTGCGGATCCTCGGCGCCGCGCCCACCGACCTTCTCCTGCGCGACGGCGTGGTGGCCGAGGTCGGGCCCGGCCTGTCCGCGGCGGGTGCCGAGGTGCTCGACGCGGACGGCCTGGTGGCCCTGCCCGGGCTGGTCGACCTGCACACCCACCTGCGCGAGCCGGGGCGGGAGGACGCCGAGACGGTGCAGACCGGGTCCCGGGCGGCGGCGCTGGGCGGCTACACCGCGGTGTGCGCCATGGCCAACACCTCCCCGGTGGCCGACACCGCCGGGGTGGTCGAGCAGGTGTACCGGCTCGGCCGCGACGCCGGCCTGGTCGACGTGCAGCCGGTCGGCGCGGTCACCGTGGGGCTGGCCGGGCGGCAGCTGGCCGAGCTGGGCGCCATGGCCGAGTCGGCGGCGGCCGTGCGGATGTTCTCCGACGACGGGCACTGCGTGGCCGACCCCCGGCTGATGCGCCGCGCGCTGGAGTACGTCAAGGCGTTCGACGGGGTGATCGCCCAGCACGCCGAGGAGCCGCGGCTGACCGAGGGCGCGCAGATGCACGAGGGCGAGACCGCCACCCGGCTGGGCCTGACCGGCTGGCCCGCGGTGGCCGAGGAGGCGATCATCGCCCGCGACGTGCTGCTGGCCGAGCACGTCGGCGCCCGGCTGCACGTGTGCCACGTCTCCACCGCCGGCTCGGTGGAGATCCTGCGCCACGCCAAGGCGCGCGGCGTCCGGGTGAGCGCCGAGGTGACCCCGCACCACCTGCTGCTCACCGACGACCTGATCGCCGGCGGCGACCGGATCGGCGCGTACGACCCCGTGCTGAAGGTGAACCCGCCCCTGCGCACCGCCGCCGACGTGGCGGCGCTGCGCGCCGGGCTGCGCGACGGGGTGATCGACGCGGTGGCCACCGACCACGCCCCGCACGCCGTGGAGGACAAGGAGTGCGAGTGGGCGTACGCCCGGCCCGGCATGCTGGGCCTGGAGACGGCGCTGTCGGTGCTGCTGTCGGTGCTGGCCGCCCCGCCGCCGGACGGGGCCGCCGATGACGGCGACCCCGGCGGGGTCGACTGGGGCCTGGTCGCCGAGCGGATGTCGCGCACGCCGGCGCGCATCGCGCGGCTGTCCGGGCACGGCCAGGACCCGGCGCCCGGGGTGCCGGCCAACCTGACCCTGGTGGACCCGGCCGCCCGCCGCACGATCGACGCCGCGGAGCTGGCCAGCCGCAGCCGCAACACCCCGTACGCCGGGTTGACGCTGCCCGGCCGGGTGGTGGCGACGTTCCTGCGCGGTGAGGCGACCGTGCTCGACGGCAAGGCGGTCCGGTGAGCGCCGCCGCGCGCCGGGGCGCGCTGCTCGTGCTGGAGGACGGGCGCTGGTTCGCCGGTGAGGCGTACGGCGCGGTCGGGGAGACCTTCGGGGAGGCGGTCTTCAACACCGGGATGACCGGCTACCAGGAGACGCTGACCGACCCCTCCTACCACCGGCAGGTGGTGGTGCAGACCGCCCCGCACATCGGCAACACCGGGGTGAACGACGAGGACGACGAGTCCGACCGGATCTGGGTCGCCGGCTACGTGGTGCGCGAGCCGGTGCGGCGCGGCTCCAACTGGCGGGCCAGCGGGGAGCTGGCCGACCGCCTGGCGGCCGAGGGGGTGGTCGGCATCAGTGGCGTGGACACCCGCGCGCTGACCCGCCACCTGCGCGAGCGCGGCGCGATGCGGGTCGGGGTGTCCAGTGTGGAGACCGATCCGGAGGTGCTGCTCGGGCGGGTGCGCGCCGCTCCCGGCATGGTGGGCGCCGACCTGTCCGCCGAGGTCACCACGGCGCGGCCGTACGTGGTGCCGGCGCAGGGCGAGAAGCGCTACACGGTGGTCGCGATCGACCTGGGCATCAAGCGCAACACCCCGCGCCGGCTGGCCGCGCGGGGCATCGAGACGCACGTGCTGCCCGCCACGGCCACCCTGGCGCAGGTCCGCGAACGCGGCCCGGACGCGGTGTTCCTGTCCAACGGGCCGGGCGACCCGGCCGTCGCCGACGCCCCGGTGGCGCTCACCCGGGGGCTGCTGGAGGCCGACGTACCGGTGTTCGGCATCTGCTTCGGCAACCAGATCCTCGGCCGCGCGCTGGGCCTGGGCACCTACAAGCTCAAGTATGGCCACCGCGGCATCAACCAGCCGGTGCTCGACCGGCGCACCGGCCGGGTGGAGGTGACCGCGCACAACCACGGCTTCGCGGTCGCCCTGCCGGGCCGCGACCATGAGTCCGGCGCGGTCGCCCTGCCGGGCCGCGACCACGAGTCCGGCGCCGACGGTGGCCGGGCGGCCCGCGAGGGCGCCGAGCGGCCCGCGGACACCGAGTTCGGCCGGGTCGAGGTCAGCCACGTCTGCCTCAACGACGGCGTGGTCGAGGGCCTGCGCTGCCTGGACCGCCGGGCCTTCTCCGTGCAGTACCACCCCGAGGCCGCCGCCGGCCCGCACGATGCCGACTACCTGTTCGACCGCCTCACCGACCTCATCGAAGGGCGCACCGATGCCTAAGCGCGCGGACCTGCGGCACGTCCTGGTGATCGGCTCCGGGCCGATCGTGATCGGCCAGGCGTGCGAGTTCGACTACTCCGGCACCCAGGCCTGCCGGGTGCTGCGCGCCGAGGGGCTGCGGGTCAGCCTGGTCAACTCCAATCCGGCGACGATCATGACGGACCCCGAGTTCGCCGACGCCACGTACGTCGAGCCGATCACCCCGGAGTTCGTGGAACTGGTGATCGCCAAGGAGCGCCCGGACGCGCTGCTGCCCACCCTCGGCGGGCAGACCGCGCTGAACACGGCGGTGGCGCTGCACGAGGCCGGGGTGCTGGACAAGTACGGCGTCGAGCTGATCGGCGCCAACGTCGACGCCATCCGCCGCGGCGAGGACCGGCAGCTGTTCAAGGACATCGTGGCCCGCGCCGGCGGCCAGACCCCGCGCAGCCGGGTGTGCCACTCGATGGACGAGGTGCGCGACACCGTGGCCGAGCTGGGCCTGCCGGTGGTGATCCGGCCCTCGTTCACGATGGGCGGGCTGGGCTCCGGCATGGCACACACCCACGAGGACCTGGAGCGCATCGCCGGCGCCGGGCTGGCCGCCTCCCCGGTGCACGAGGTGCTCATCGAGGAGAGCGTGCTCGGCTGGAAGGAGTACGAGCTGGAGCTGATGCGCGACCGCAACGACAACGTGGTGGTCGTCTGCTCCATCGAGAACATCGACCCGATGGGCGTGCACACCGGCGACTCGGTGACCGTGGCCCCGGCCATGACGCTGACCGACCGGGAGTACCAGCGGATGCGCGACCTGGGCATCGCGGTGCTGCGCGAGGTGGGCGTGGACACCGGCGGCTGCAACATCCAGTTCGCGGTCGACCCGCGCGACGGCCGGCTGGTCGTCATCGAGATGAACCCGCGGGTGTCCCGCTCCTCGGCGCTGGCCTCCAAGGCCACCGGCTTCCCGATCGCGAAGATCGCGGCGAAGCTGGCCATCGGCTACACCCTGGACGAGATTCCCAACGACATCACCCGCAAGACCCCGGCGGCGTTCGAGCCGACGCTGGACTACGTGGTGGTGAAGATCCCGCGGTTCGCGTTCGAGAAGTTCCCGGCCGCCGACCGGGAGCTGACCACCACCATGAAGTCCGTCGGCGAGGCGATGTCCCTGGGCCGCAACTTCACCGAGGCGCTGAACAAGGCCATGCGCTCGATGGAGACCAAGGCGGTCGGCTTCTGGACGCTGCCCGACCCGGTCGACGCCACCCTGGAGTCGACCCTGGCCGAGCTGGGCACCCCGCACGACGGCCGGCTCTACACCATCGAGCGGGCGCTGCGGCTGGGCGCCACGGTCGCGCAGGTCGCCGAGGCGTCCGGCGGCGTCGACCCGTGGTTCCTGGACCAGATCGCCGCGCTGGTGGAGCTGCGGGCCGAGATCGTCGCGGCGCCGGTGCTGGACGAGCCGCTGCTGCGCCGGGCCAAGCGGGCCGGGCTGTCCGACCGGCAGGTCGCCGCGCTGCGGCCGGAGCTGGCCGGCGAGGACGGGGTGCGCCGGCTGCGGCACCGGCTGGGCCTGCGGCCGGTCTACAAGACCGTGGACACCTGCGCCGCCGAGTTCGAGGCGACCACCCCGTACCACTACTCCGCGTACGAGGGGTTCTCGGCCGACGACCAGGAGACCGAGGTGGCCCCCTCGGCCCGGCCCAAGGTGCTGATCCTCGGCTCCGGGCCCAACCGGATCGGCCAGGGCATCGAGTTCGACTACTCGTGCGTGCACGCGGTGATGGCCCTGCGCGACCCGCGCGCCCGCGCGGCCGCCGCCGCCCCGGCCGGGACCGGCGGGGCGGTCGCCGGCGCGGCCGGGGCCGACGACGGCCTGGGCTACGAGACCGTGATGGTCAACTGCAACCCCGAGACGGTCTCGACCGACTACGACACCGCCGACCGGCTCTACTTCGAGCCGCTCACCTTCGAGGACGTGCTGGAGGTGTGGCACGCCGAGGACTCCTCCGGGCGCGCCGCCGGCGGCCCCGGCGTGGTCGGCGTGGTCGTGCAGCTCGGCGGGCAGACCCCGCTGGGCCTGGCCCGGCGGCTGGCCGACGCCGGGGTCCCGGTGGTGGGCACCCCGCCGGAGTCCATCCACCTGGCCGAGGAGCGCGGCGCGTTCGGCGCCCTGCTCACCCGCGCCGGCCTGCGCGCGCCCGCGCACGGCACCGCGACCAGCTTCGGCGAGGCCAAGGCCATCGCCGACGAGATCGGCTACCCGGTCCTGGTGCGGCCGTCCTACGTGCTCGGCGGGCGCGGCATGGAGATCGTGTACGACGAGCCGACCCTGCGCGACTACATCGGCCGGGCCACCGAGATCTCCCCGGAGCACCCGGTGCTGGTGGACCGGTTCCTCGACGACGCGATCGAGATCGACGTCGACGCGCTGTGCGACGCCACCGGCGAGGTCTACCTCGGCGGGGTGATGGAGCACATCGAGGAGGCCGGCATCCACTCCGGGGACTCCTCCTGCGCGCTGCCGCCGATCACGCTGGGCGCCGCGCACATCGACCAGGTGCGCCGCTACACCGAGCGGATCGCCCGCGGCGTCGGCGTGCGCGGCCTGCTCAACGTCCAGTACGCGCTCAAGGACGACGCGCTGTACGTGCTGGAGGCCAACCCGCGCGCCTCCCGCACGGTGCCGTTCGTCTCCAAGGCCACCGCGGTGCCGCTGGCCAAGGCGGCCGCCCGGATCATGCTCGGCGCCACCATCGGCGAGCTGCGCGCCGAGGGCATGCTGCCGCCGGCCGCCGACGGCTTCGCGGGCCGCACCGGCCCGGACGGCGGCGACGTGCCGCCCGGGGCGCCGGTGGCCGTGAAGGAGGCGGTGCTGCCGTTCAAGCGGTTCCGCACCCCGGCCGGCAAGGGGGTCGACTCGCTGCTGGGCCCGGAGATGCGCTCCACCGGCGAGGTCATGGGCATCGACACCGCGTTCGGGCGGGCGTTCGCCAAGTCGCAGGCGGCGGCGTACGGGTCGCTGCCGGTGACCGGCCGGATCTTCGTGTCGGTGGCCAACCGGGACAAGCGCGGCATGATCTTCCCGGTGAAGCGGCTGGCCGACCTGGGCTTCGAGATCGTGGCCACCGCGGGCACCGGGGAGGTGCTGCGCCGGCACGGCATCGCGTGCGAGATCGTGCCGAAGCACCACGAGGGCCCGGTGCGCGACGCCGTCTCGCTCATCGCCGCCGGCGAGGTGGGCCTCGTGATCAACACACCGCAGGGCTCCGGCGCGCACGCCCGCTCGGACGGGTACGAGATCCGCAGCGCCGCGGTCGGCGCCGACATCCCGTGCGTGACCACGGTGCCCGGCGCGGCGGCGGCGGTGATGGGCATCGAGGCCCTGATCCGCGGCGAGCTGGCCGTGCGCCCGCTGCAGGAGCTGCACGCGGCGCTGCGGGCGGGGGAGTGAGCCCGGTGGGCGGCGCGGCCGGGCGGCCCGGGCGGGACCGGGCGGCCGTACGGTGATCTTCGAGCGGACGGTGCGGCCGGTGCTGTTCCGCCTCGGCGGCGGGGACGCCGAGGCCGCGCACGACTGGACGCTGCGCCGGCTGGCCGCGCTGGGCCGGCGCCCGGCGGCGTTGGCGGTGCTGCGCGCCCGCTACGCCGTCGCCGCCCCGCGCCGCGTCTTCGGCGTCGACTTCCCCAACCCGGTCGGGTTGGCCGCGGGCATGGACAAGGACGGCGTGGCCCTGCCCGCCTGGCCGGCGCTGGGCTTCGGCTTCGTCGAGGTGGGCACCGTCACGGCGCACGCCCAGCCGGGCAACCCCCGGCCCCGGCTGTTCCGGCTGCCGGCCAGCGGGGCGGTCATCAACCGGATGGGCTTCAACAACGCCGGCGCCGCCGCGCTGGCCGCCCGGCTGGCCGGGCTGTCCCGCCCGTTGGGCGTGCCGCTGGGGGTGTCGCTGGGCAAGTCCAAGGTCACGCCGCTGGACGACGCCGTGGCCGACTACCAGACCTCCTACCGCCTGCTGCGCCCGTACGCCGACTACGTCGCGGTCAACGTGTCGTCTCCGAACACGCCCGGCCTGCGGTCCCTGCAGGACCGCGCCCACCTGGACGCCCTGCTGGCCGCGCTGGCCGACGACCCCGGCGGCCCTCCCGTCCTGGTGAAGATTGCGCCGGACCTGACCGACGCGGCGATCGCCGAGGCGCTCCAGGTCTGCGCGGACCAGGGCCGGGCCGTGGTAGATGAATCCGGTGTAGAGCTGGACCAGGCTGGCGCCCGCGTCGAACAGCCGGACGGCGGCGTCCGGGTCCAGCACGCCGCCGACCCCGATCACCGGCAACCGGCCGCCGGTCTCCCGGTGGACGAAGGCCACCACCGCCCGGGCCCGGTCGGCCAGCGGGCGACCGGACAGTCCGCCGGCCTCGGCCGCCCGGGCGGCGTCGGTGCCGGCCAGCCCGGCCCGGCCCAGGGTGGTGTTGGTGGCGATCACCCCGGCCGCGCCGCGGTCCGCGCAGACCTGGAGCGCCTCGGCGATCGCCGCGTCGGTCAGGTCCGGCGCAATCTTCACCAGGACGGGAGGGCCGCCGGGGTCGTCGGCCAGCGCGGCCAGCAGGGCGTCCAGGTGGGCGCGGTCCTGCAG
>DATMJT010000628.1:0-2415 GCA_035553735.1 Pilimelia sp. | reverse complement strand
CTGGTGGCCTGGGCGCTGCCGCACTCCGCCCCGGTGCACAAGGTGACCATCCTGTCCCGGGGGCGGTCGCTGGGGCACACCCTCGTGCTGCCGACCGAGGACAAGTACACCCAGACGCGGGCCGAAATGATCGACACGCTGGCGTACGCGCTGGGCGGCCGGGCCGCCGAGGAGCTGGTCTTCCACGAGCCGACCACCGGCGCCGGCAACGACATCGAGAAGGCCACCGCGCTGGCCCGGGCCATGGTCACCCAGTACGGCATGAGCTCCAAGCTGGGCGCCGTCAAGTACGGCACCGCCGGCGACGAGCCGTTCCTGGGCCGCAGCTACGGCCACGAGCGCGACTACTCCGACACCGTGGCCGCCGAGATCGACAGCGAGGTGCGGGCGCTCATCGAGCTGGCCCACGACGAGGCCTGGGAGATCCTGGTGGAGTACCGGGACGTCCTGGACAACATCGTCCTGGAGCTGATCGAGAAGGAGACCATCTCCACCGCGGACATGGCCCGCATCTGCGAGCGGGTGCAGAAGCGCCCGCCGATGGCGCCGTACAACGGGTTCGGCAAGCGACTGCCCTCCACCGACCCGCCGGTCCTCACGCCGGGGGAGAAGGAGGCGCTCAAGAAGCAGGCCGAGGCGGACGGCGCCCAGGCCCGCGTGGGCGGCGGCACCGGCGGTGGCGACTCGGCCAACGGCGACGGCGGGGCGTGACCGCGACCCCGATGGACCACCTCGCCGCCCGACTGGTCGACGGCAGGCTCACCGGCGTGCCCGTCGAGCAGGTGGTCGACCTGGCCCGGATCGAGAAGGCCGTCCGCGAGATCCTCATCGCCGTGGGCGAGGACCCCGACCGCGACGGCCTCCAGCGCACCCCGGCGCGGGTGGCCCGCGCGTACGCCGAGCTGTTCGCCGGCCTGCGGGTGGACCCGGCGAAGGTGCTCACCACCACGTTCGAGGCCGACCACGACGAGCTGGTGCTGGTCCGCGACATCGAGCTGATCAGCCTGTGCGAGCACCACCTGCTGCCGTTCCGCGGGGTCGCGCACATCGGCTACATCCCGGGCGCCCACGGCCGCATCACGGGGCTGTCCAAGCTGGCCCGGCTGGTGGAGGTGTACGCCCGCCGGCCGCAGGTGCAGGAGCGGCTCACCGCGCAGGTCGCGGACCTGCTGCTCGACCAGCTCGACGCCCGCGGCACCATCGCGGTGCTGGAGTGCGAGCACATGTGCATGGTCATGCGCGGCATCCAGAAGGCCGGTGCCAAGACCATCACCTCGGCCGTGCGGGGCATCTTCAAGGACGACGCCAAGTCGCGCGCCGAGGCGATGAGCCTGATCATCGGCTCCTGACCGACCGCCGTGCGCCGCGCCGCGCGGCACGGGGCCGTGCCGTGTCGGGCGGTCCCGGTCGGCCGGTCCCGGTCGGCTCAGGCCAGGGCGCGGTAGGTGTTGGCCGCGTCGATCGCGCTGCCGGCCAGCAGGCTCGCCTCGTCCAGCCGCAGCTTCGCCTGCTCCAGCCGCGCGACCGCGTCCACGAGCGCCGGATGGCCGCTGCCCAGCGCGGTCGCCCGCAGCCGGGTCAGCGCCTCGTCCAGCTGGTCGGCGACCGCGTTGATGCCCAGCACCGCCCGCTGCGTCTGGTCCACCGACGCGGCCAGCCGCAGCTTCACGTCCTCCACGTTCGACACCGCACCTCCCTCTCGTCCGCATCTTGCCTGTCCGCGGCTCGCCTCCGGCATCCCGGTTGTCCCGCGCCGCCGCGGCCGTCCGGCGGGTCGCCACCCGCACCGCCACCACCCGCACCGCCGCCACGCACGCAGTCGCCACCCGTGCAGCCGCCATTCGGTGGCGGCGGTGCCAGCCCCACGCCGCGGGCGCACTAGCGCAGCAGCGCGAGCACCCCCGTGCCCAGGCACATGACCGTCACCGGGGCGCAGCACACCAGCAGGCCGACCGGCCAGGTGCGGTCGACCCGGCCGTCGGGTCCGGCGGGGAAGACCAGCCCGATCACCGCCCAGGCGAGCCCGAACGCCAGCAGCGGCATGGCCAGCCCGCACGCCGCGTACACCGGCAGCGGCGCGTCGCTGACCACCAGGTAGAGCGCCAGCTGCACGACCAGCACGGTCAGCGCGAACGGCCCGTACACGAGCAGGTTGCGCAGCCACACCGGCGCGGCACCGCGGCCGCCGCCGAACCGGCCGCCCAGCAGCACCCCGTCGGCCGAGTCGGCGGTGGCCCGCGCCTGCCGCAGCGCGGCCAGCACCGCCGCGGGGGAGTTGCCCGCCGCGTGGTTCGCCGCGGCCAGCTCATCGGGCGTGGGAGCGAGCCGCTCGTCCGGTACGCCCGCCTCCCGCAGCCGGGCGCGCTGCGGGGCCAGCCGCGCCGCCACCGCGGCCAGCTCCTCGCGGGCGGCGGC